>NZ_JBONDW010000015.1:0-179942 GCF_054919535.1 Mycobacterium venezuelense | reverse complement strand
CCCCCAACCCCTAGCCGTCGGCGCCGAAATCAACCGCTTCGCCGCCACCGTCACCACCCTCACCCCACGCATGTCCGAATGGCTACGCGGCGACGACAAAGCCATCGTCGAAACCAAAACCGCTGAGCTGACATCAGATGGAGTTTCACATGAGCTGGCCCACCTGATCGCCTCCGGGCTATACCGTTTCAGCCTGCTGGACGTCATCGATATTGCCGATATCGCGGACTGTGAACCCGGCGAGGTCGCCGACACCTACTTCGCGCTCATGGACACCCTGGGTACCGATGGACTGCTCACCGCGGTATCGCGCCTCTCCCGCACTGATCGGTGGCATTCATTGTCACGCCTGGCCATTCGCGACGATATCTACGGCTCACTGCGCGCCCTGTGCTTCGACGTGCTCGCCGTCGGCGAACCCGAGGAAACCGGCGAAGAGAAAATCGCCGAGTGGAAGTTGACCAACAGCTCCCGGGTGGCGCGTGCCCGCCGCACACTGACCGAGATATCCGAATCCCGGCAGTATGACCTGGCCACACTGTCCGTCGCTGCCCGCCAGATCCGCAGCATGACCCGCACCAGCAGAGCCACGCTTGGATAACAGCCGACGTACTACCGCTACCGGCGGCCGTCTGGACCGTTCGGGGTGAACCGATCCGACCAGCCGGCGTCGCGCAGCCAGCGGTCCACCTCGTCGTCTGCGAGCAACCGAGCGGACAGGACCGAGAGGTCGAACGCCGACGTCAAGATGGACAGATCACCGGCCAGGGCCCGGCAACGCCGGGTGAGTTCTTGATCGACCAGAATCGCCTGCGGACCATTCATCAATCCGTGCTGTGAGTACCACAGGCTCTGTGCGGCAATACGTTCCAGTGTCCACACCGCAGCCAGGTCGATCACCAGGTCGCGGGCGGTCTGATCGACAAGCCGCTGTGCCGCGGCAAGGAGACAATCGGCGGCGAGATGCTCCGCAGTCGCCGCCGCCAGGTCGTATGCCACTGAAGCTGGTCCGACTGTATGCCCGACGACTCCTTCCCGGACGTCGACGGCCAGGATCTCCACACGCTCGGCCAACATCTCGTGCCACCACTGGCGTTCATCAGGCACACCGGGAATCCTCAGTTGGGTGATGTCCATCCCGGACGGTGAGCCACCCTGTGCCACGCGCCGCACGAAACCTCCTGCGGTTACCCACATATTCTCGTTCGCACCGCCGGCCGTGATGGTTCCCTCGCAGTTGCTGATCCAGTCGGTGAGGTAGCTGTTGCGTAGCGCCCCGAACGCGACCGACTGCCGCCTACACATCTTCAGCACATCGAAGGAGTTGTACAGCAACAAAGGTGTTGCCAGCATGGCCCACAGGTCTCGTGGGCTGCCCGGATCGGCGTCGGCGGTCGTTTGTTCAGCGACGACAACACCGAATGCGGACGTCGCATAGACCGTCGCGGCTGCTGACACAAGATCCCGTTCCAACATCCGGATTTCACCATCCGACTCCCGACGCCGTGTTCTGTGCACAAGCATCGCCAACGCTGCCCGCGCGGTCGCCACGGCCGCGTTCGGCAGATCCACGCGCCCGTCCGACAGAGCCGAGATCGTACGACGGGATCGCTGCGCCGGGCTCAGTGCACACGCCAAGTCCCCGACCCCGTCGAAGGTTGCCCAGTCACTCGCCAACATGGCTTCGGGAGGTATCTCGATGTCAAGGGCAATCAGGCCACAGTCGATTCCGGCGCCGGTCTTACTCGGCAAGGCGGCCATATCGACACCATTGACAAGGCCTTCCCGCGTGGATGACTCCAGGAGGAAACCGAACACTCCCTCGTCGTGTCCGTCGACGACCAGCCGGGCGGTCACGACCGCGACCCGCGGGACCGCGTCATCGCGAGTTCCGCTTGGTATGACCTTCAATGCCGCCAAGTCCGGTGTGACCAGCCGTATCCGGCGAGTGGCCCGATCGAGGATCGCCAACGTTCGTACGTCGGGGCTGCCGCTGTCGCCGAGCTCGGTATGCGCGAACTCACCGAGAGCTGCTCCGGTATCCAGTTTGTCGAGCAGATCCCGTTGATATGCGGCACCGGTACCGAGCAGACGCACACCGGCGGTCGTCAGGGACATGTGGCCACTGAGCAGATGCAGGAAGCGCGGTGCGGCGACTGCCACTGCCGAGCACAGCTCGGCACGCAGCCAAGGATCAGACGCCAACACCGCTGACGACCCAGCGAGGGCAGTAATCGCGCGCCGCAGCAGACTCGTGCGAGACGCGGCATTCTCGGCGTCGGTGCGCTCGCGTTCGACGTCCTCACGCAGCGTCAATACCGAATCAACTATCCGCTTGTACCTGGAGTGGCGAACACCGAAGAGGACTTGGCGAAGAGCGGCAGTGGTGGACTCGGGCTGCTGCAGTGGAGCCGCCTTTCCGCCAGTGCCGGGCACCTCGGGACCGAGAAGCGTCATAGCGGAACCTCTCTCGGCGGTGGGCCACGGTGGCCGACCGGGTGACGCAGGGCGTCGTGCCGGTCGCAAGTGGCACAGAGCAAGTCGAGACCCACCAGTGCGGCGGCCCATCCCTGGCCACCCTATGGGCTGTCCCGATCGGCGCGCGTCATTCCGTGGGCTGGTTGACTAGTCATCCCCAAGGAGTAGGCGAGTCCTCCTTCGGAATGAGGCAGCGAGGCATCTGGGATGAATCGCAGTGGATCTTGAAATACGTTGGTGCGCTTTGTTGTTCGGAGCACTAATGTGTTCTTGGGTTCAGTGACACACACATTGAACCTTCGTTGTCACCACAACCTTCCGGACTGTTGTCGCACCGTGCGCGGCGAGGTTGGGCTCCGGTGATATATCCAGGAGGACTCCATGAAAACGTCGCGTGTGAGTGTCGTGATCGTCGGCGCGGGTTTCGGCGGGTTGGGTATGGCCGCCGCCCTCAAGCGCAACAAGATCGACTCCTTCGTCGTCTTGGAAAAGGAACACGAAGTCGGTGGGATATGGCGTGACAACACGTATCCCGGCTGTGGCTGTGACGTGCCGTCCCATCTGTACTCGTTCTCGTTCGAGAAGTACCGCAGTGCGACGTCGCGCTATCCAGCCCAGCCCGAGATTCTCGACTATCTGATCGGGGTGTCCGAGAAGTTCGACATACGACGGCATCTACGGACCGGAACCATGGTCATCGCCGCGGAATTCGACGACACGGACCGTACCTGGACTGTCACCACAGATAGCGGTGAGACGTACGTAGCCGATGCTGTAATCTCCGCCGTGGGCCAACTTCACCGACCCAAGCTTCCAGATATACCAGGCCGGACCACCTTCGCGGGGCCGGCGTTTCACTCCGCACGGTGGGACCACACAGTGGACCTCACCGGACGGGCGGTCGCCGTTATCGGCACCGGTTCGAGTGCCGCGCAGTTGCTGTCCCACGTCGCTGCCGACGCACGCAGGGTCCACGTATTCCAGCGCACACCGAACTGGGTGCTGCCCAAGCCCGCTGCCGATTTCGACACGTTGACCCGAACAGTTTTCAAACGGTTTCCGCGTACCCAGGACGCGTATCGCGCATTGGTCTACCTCGCAGCGGATCTCGCACTGTCGCCGATCATCACTCGTGGTTGGTCCGCCCGGCCCGCAAGGTGGATCGCCAACTGGAACCTGCGCCGTCAGATCGCCGACCCTGCTCTGCGAAAGAAGCTCACGCCGAATTATCCAATCGGTTGCAAGCGGATCGTCATCGACAACTCCTTCTATCCGGCGTTGTCTCGACCGAACGTCGAACTGGTGACCGAGCCGATCGCGCAGATAACCCCAGCCGGCGTGGAAACCTCCGATGGCGCAGAACGCACGGTCGATGCCATCGTCTATGCCACGGGCTTTCGCTCCACCGAGTTTCTCGTGCCGATGGACGTCCGGGGGAAGGACGGCCTGCGCCTGTCTGACGTCTGGAAAGACGGCGCGGAGGCGTACCTTGGCATCGCCCTGGAGGGTTTCCCGAACTTCTTTCTGGTGCATGGACCGAATACGATCCTCGGACACAACTCCAACGTCTTCATGATCGAGTGCCAGGTGCGCTACATCATGAAATGCCTCGAAATGCTCCCAGGAGCAGTAGAACTGCGTGCCGACGCCATGAAGGACTACCGCGAGTGGCTCGATACGGCCGTCGCTGAAACCGTCTGGCCGGCCGGCTGCAACAGCTGGTACAAAACTGAATCGGGACGGGTCACCAATCCGTGGCCGCAGTCGACCATGCACTACCGCAGGCTGCTCCTGAAGAACCCGCAGGCGGCCTTCACCGTCCGCTAACTACGCTTCTCCAGCCATTGGCCTCGGCTATGTGTCGTCACGATGTGTTCGATCAGCCCGGCGATGATCGCCTCACCGTGACTCGTGTGATATGCGGCTCTCGCCGACCATTCGGGTGCTCGGTGCAGGTCGGACGGGCCGGCACACTTGGCGTGGATGGTGCCGATCATGTGTTGGACTTGCCGCTCGTACACAGGCACATAGCTGACGCCGTGCGCGATCGCGGTTTCCCTGATCACCTGGCTGTATCGGCCGAACGGAAGGACCGGTGGCACATCGAGATTCAGCCCCAGTACGGGTAGTGACAGCAAGGCGATTCGCGCGCCCGTCTCGCCGACCAACCTGGTGACGATGGCGTCTAAATTCTCGGCGAACCAGTCGATCGTCGGCAGGGTGGGCAGATTGTGCTGTTGTCGCATGGTTCGCGCGGTCGTCGGGCTCAAACCTGCTCTGCCGTCGCCGGTGCCGGCGAGCACTGTGATGATGTCCGGTTGCTGCGCGACAACCGCATCGAGGTATCGAGCAAGGTGGTGCGCGAAGCCGTCGTCGGCGCCCATGCGGGTATAGGTCACCTGGGTGCCTGCGCGGTTCTGCAGCAGGCAGACGTGGTCGGGTTTGAGGCGATCGCGGGTGATGCTGTCCCCGAGGCAGACGACACGCATCATTTCACCCGATGAGCAACCGGTCATGCCGTGTCCCCGTTGGTCAGAGATGGTTGCCCGCCTACGGCCCGGCACTCGGGACGGCCCTTCCAGAATGCGACGGCTAGCCGTGCCTGTGCGGTGCTGGGATGATCATCGCCGAACAGACGCGTTACGGTCGTCTCGATCGATTCCCAGGTGGCGAGCGCCTGGATTGCGTCCTCCGACCAGTCCTCCCAGAGCGCCCGGTTGAATGCGGCGGAGACGGTTGCCGTGTGATCGGCACCGAGGACGCGGTGTAGAGCGGGTAAAAGTGTATCGAGTTCGGTTGCAGCAGTTCTGGTATCACCCGACAAACCGCGCCAATACGCCATCTCGGTGCGGTTGAGTATCACCTCGGCGGCGCCGGCGCCGGAGATGCGGACGCGAATGGCCGTGATGCCATCGGCGAGTGCCAGCGCTCCCGCGAAGTCACCATTGACCGCACGCAGTCGGGCGAGGGCGTAGCCGGTGTCGAGAGTGGTGGCGTGGGTACTGCCCAACGTATGGAGGCACTCCTCATAGAGTTGCGTCCAACGAGCTTGCGCGGCGTCCGAATCGATGCCGTGGACGTCGCGTGTCTCGAGTGCGATCCGCAGTCCCAGCATGGCCGGGTGACTCGGACCGAGTTCCGCCGATAATGTCGCGATTGCGGCCTCCACAGGTGATCCCGATTGACTCATCGCGTGTTCTGGATGTCGGCCATGAGACGGGTTCCGGCGTGGGCGGCCAGATCTCGGGTGACGTTCTCCAACGTCACGGCGGCCAGTTCGTTCTCTACGACAGCGACGAACGCGCCCGGGTCGGCCGTTCGGCGTACGTGGGGCCGATGGTCAGTCAAGTTCCGCAGAGTCAGTACGCATTGTTTGAGCACGACCAGACGGCGAAATAGGGCTGTGGTCAGCTGATCCCGCTCGTTCACATCGACGCTCGACCCGGACTCCACGCGTTGTTCGAGATCGTCTAATCGCTTTGCTGCACAAGCGATCTGATACAGCTCCTCCCCCCCGTCGAATCTGCCGCGATGCGCGTGGATCGAAGACAGTGACCAGGCTGGGGCGCGCTCGATCGCCGCAACGAGCTGCGCACCGGTCAACACATATCCGCCCCCGGTGGACACTTTGCCGGACCCCGCCAGGGGACTCCACGTCAACCGCCGGCGCGCACCGGCAATCGCCATGAGCTCTCCGGTACTGAGGCGCAAAGGGTCGCAGCGGGTCCAGAGCCACCCACCGAGGGAGGAGCCGGCAAGCGCCGAACACAACACGGCCGCCCAGCCCGCGTACGGAGCGATACCAAGCAGGTCCTCGCCGGAACTCCGACATACCAGCATGATTCCGGCAAGTGTCACCGCTGCGCCGGCCCACACGATGATCCACCGTGCGTCACGCAGCGGCGCCCATAACCGCCAGTAACGCGGGCCGGGGCCCCAATACTGCGCCTCGGCAGGGACTTTGAGATTGCGGGCTCGCAGCTTGTCCTGCACTGCCGCCGGCATGTCCGCCGCACGGATCGGCGCCTCCAAAGTGCCGCTGTACATCCATTGCGGCGCTTCTGCGACACTGCGGCGATCCGCCGCGCTCCAGAATGCCAGCGTCATTCGGAGCGAGGATCGTGCCTCCTGTTCAGGACCCACCCGATCTCCCGCCTTCCGGCGCGGCCCGGTCTTCTTGCCGCGTCCGCCGGCAAAATTGCTGTGTGCAACAGATTTTAGGTCGCCCAGGACCCGGATCCGGGCCCCGCGTCACGTTGATTTCGACGAATTTCGTGGCGGCGGCGCCGCTCAGTCGGTCGTACCGTCCAAGACATCCGTGGCATTGAGCAAAGCCGCTGCCAGCCTGCGGGCATCCTCGGCCGTCAGCAGCTCGTGCTCGTCGGTAGCGATCCACGGCGCAGTCCGGATGACGCGGCCGCCGACGATGCGATCCTCGGCCGTGATCCAGCACAACGCATTCGTCGGGTTGTGTGGTTCGGGAAAGTACCGCGTCCACGTGCAGAGCACGCCGCTGCCCTTCCCGGACTCGATCACATCCCAATGGGGCTGAGCACCGGGAAGACACCAGGCCGGAGGTGGAACTGTCGGCCCGAGATCGGTTGTCGGGAGGCGGTCAACCTTATGTACGGTCAGCGACATCGTGCTCCTGCTCCTATCAGTTCATTGACTGCTACTTGTGCGGGCAGATCGGCTCATCGTCGAGGCGGTAGGTAGAAGCATTTGGCGAAACAGTCTCAAGTGGCCGGCACGGGCAGTTCCGAGAACTGCGCTCTCGAGCAGCAGTTCTGATTGAGCCGGTTTCGCGAGCGGCGGCATGGGACAACACTATGGATCCACCCACGACCTGCGCGTCGTCCCGCGGACCGAACTGTGTGTACTACCACGGGCGGACATGGGACATGACCCCGCAGATCGCGCCATGCGCGTCACTACTCGTTGGTTACCGACCCCGATACCGGTCTGTACCGATACGATCGCGCTATCGCTCAATCAAATGTGTGTCGTTGCGCACCGGGGGGAAGCGCGCTGTGCCGCCTCATGGACGGCGAAGCTTGTCACCGGATAACTAGAATCACGCTGGGCCGTACCGGACCAGATTCCGCTATCCACAGACGATTCGGAGTCCCATGACTTCCCTGGCAGATCATAGTGCCGACGAGTCGGCGATCTCGGTGCTGCTGGTCGACGATCAGGAGTTGGTCCGGTTGGGGCTACGGCGCGTGCTCCGGCGCGAGGAAGGCTTCGTCATAGTGGGTGAGGCAGGCGACGGCGGCGAAGTGCTGGCCGCGGTGGCTCAGTGCCGTCCGGACGTGGTCGTCATGGATGTGCGGATGCGTCACGTCAGCGGTATCGAAGCGACCCGCCTGCTCACCGAAACCGGCGGGCCGCCGGTGCTGGCGCTCACCACGTACGACGACGACGAGTTGGTGTCTGCGGTGCTTCGGGCCGGCGCCCGGGGGTTCGTACTCAAACACTCTCCGGCCGAAGGTCTTATTCGGGCCGTGCGTACCGTCGCGCGCGGCGAGTCCTATCTGGACTCCGCGGTCACAGGCAGTGTGCTGGAGACTATTCGCCGCGCACCGGCACGGCTCTCCGTCGAACCACAGCCGAGTGAACTGACCGAGCGTGAGCACGGTGTCCTGATATTGCTCGCACGCGGCCTGACGAACGGTGAGATCGCCGAGACACTGGGGATTTCGGATACCACCGTCAAGACCCACGTCCGTCGCATCTTCGCCAAACTGGATCTGCGGGATCGGCCAGCGGCAATCGTATACGCATACGAACACGGCATAGTCAGCGCTGTCGGCCATGACGAAACCTATCGCCCAAGCGGCTCTTCGCCGTCAAAGTGAACCGCGAGGGCCGATGAGTCAGTCCAGAAGCGAGGCCGGCCTGGTCGGCGTTGGCGTGCGGTCCTTCCAGGTCGTCATCCGGGCGATCGCGGAATTCTTCCGCCGACGCTTCGCCGGCGAAATCAGCCCGCTGGGTTTTCCCTGGGCGATCGGCATCGCCTGGCACTTAGGACTGTGGGTCGTGGCGACGACAGCCATCGTCCAACGTGGTGGTCAGCCGTGGGGCTGGATGGTCGTGGCCGGGCTGCTGGTTTTCGCGCCAAGCATCGTGTTCCTCGCGACGGGCAAAGTCATGACGGGCTTTCCCCTCGCGGCGACGACGCTGCTTTCGACCGCGGTGTTCGTCTGGACGCATCCGGTGTCGTTTGACATCGCGCCGCTGATCCCGGCGTTTGCGTTGGGCGCGATAGCCGTTCAACTGTCGACCCTCGCAACTGCCATCATCGCGTTGGGGTATTCCGCCGTGCTGATCGGTGCACAGCTCACCGATCGCATCGACGGCGTGGTGATCTTTCTGGTGTTGATGGTGATCTCCCTGCTGATCCACCACATGCTCAAGACACAGCAGCGGCTGTTGGCCGTTGAGCAACAGGCCAAAGACAGCGTGCGCGAGCACGCGACAAGCGAGGAGCGCCGCCGGATCGCGCGGGAAATCCATGATGTGGTTGCACATTCGATGAGCATCACCCTGCTTCACCTGACTGCGGCGCGTCGAGGATTGCAGCAGCAGGGGGATATGTCCGAGGTGATAAGTGCCTTGGTTGACGCCGAGCGGATCGGTCGTTCCGCGATGACCGATATCAGACGCACCATTGGATTGCTGGAGACCGGGCCTACGAGCCCGACGTCCGAGCCGAGTATCGACGACGTGGTCGACCTCATCCACGACTTCGAGGTGGCAGGCTTGTCTCTGGACTATCAGATCATCGGGTCCACCGACCATGTGTCACCGAGTACCGGATTAGCGGTCTACCGAATCTGCCAAGAGGCACTGGCGAACGTGGTCAAGCATGCACCGCAGGCGAAAGCCGACATGCTCCTTGAGATATCGTCCAGCTCGATCGTCGTATCGATCGGCAACGAATGCCACCGTTCACCTGCGGTCACAAATCCCGACCCGGTCGGCGGTCGCGGCATCTCAGGGATGAAGCAACGCGCCGAGCTGCTCGGCGGCTCGGTGATCGCCGGGCGGCACCGCTCGCGGTGGACCGTGGAAGCACGCATACCGTTGACCAGTTATCAGCCCGGGACGCGTTGACGTCGGTTATTCCGAGGTGTCCGGCGGAAGGAATTCGCGCGGTGAAACCCCGAGCAGCGCCGCCAACTCGTAGACGACGTCGAGCCGCGGCGCCGATTCGCCGTGGTAATACCGATAGATCTGCGTCTGAGACACCGGCAAGTCGGGGGCTTGCTCTTTGAGCAGCTTCTGCAGCCGCAGCGGCGTCAGCTTGCGCACCCGGCCCGATCCATCGAGCCTGCGGACATTGAGATTCTGCGAGAGCTCCTGAAGACGCTGCGAGAAGTACTGGGTGGCCGGATGCGGAGGCTCGAACGGCGCCTCGTCGCTCGTCTCGACGCGCACCAGCTCCAGCTCATGTGGACCCGTCACTCGTATCCTTCCCTGGGTTGACTCTGCCTTCGGCATACCACGATGCTCTTCTTGATCGAAGAATTCGAGGCGGTCTTCGCTAGTCTAAGTTTCTGCCCGGCCTTGACAGGCTGTTCAGCGGTTTGCGGCACGGAATGCACTTCCATCATATCGCGGTGGACGGCTTAGCCAACTGGATCGCCACGGCTATCGTTTGCCTTTCCGGCCGGCCTACCCCAACGACGATGGCGGCGTCGGGGGCAGCTTCGGACGACGGCGCGGCGCACTCGCCGCCGGTTGAGCCGGCTGGCCGCGGACGGTCCGGCGGGGCTCGGCGAATCGGAACGATCGGCCTGCGGCCGGGTACCTCGGTTCGCTGTTGCTGTGCGCGACACCCACGCTGGCCGCTTTGCGCGGGACGTCCTCGGCTTCTCGCCGGCGCGGGGATCGGGTGAGGACGGGGTCGGTTCTCACCACACGGCGTGGTTGTGCAGTTCGATCGTCGATGCCGAGATACCTGTCTTCCTCTCTGGTGCGGACGACGGTCACCTCCACCGGAGGCCGGTGTCTGACCGCGACCGTCACCTTCGACCGGTCGCGCTGTGTCAGCACCAGATCGGCGACGGTGTTCGGACTCAGCTGACCGTCGGACAGTGTCAGCACGGTTCGCGCAGGCACGGTGGTCACCGGGGTCGCGTCGAACACCGCGATGTCGCAGTCCCGCGCACCCGCGGTAGCGAAGAACAGGCGGCGCGGGTCGTTGACGGACGCGACCAACGTGTCCCAGCGGGTTCGGTCGGCAGCGTGTAACCCCACCACGGACCCGGTGACGACGGCACGGAGCACGAGTTGATGGGCAAACAGCAAATCGACTCCGGCATCGACCCGCAACCGTTCCGGGCGTCCGCTGTGGTCGCACAGCGACACGGCCACCATCGCCCCGTCGTCGTGGCCGAGAATCTGCCCGGCGGGACCGATGGGCACCTGGATGTCTCTGAGCGCTTCGCCATACGTCGCACTGGGGATGTCGGCAGCCAAACTGACATCGCCGCCGGGCAGTGCAGCCTGCAGCAGCGGACCCTGGACTCCGGCAGGCGCCGTCAAGACCCCGGTCGGCGGGCGCTGGACGTTGCCGAGCGTGGCGTAGCGGACGAGCGCTCCGATGCGTGGACCGGACGTGATCCTGATTGTCACCGTGGTGTGTTCGGTTCGCCACGCCCACCACCGATGCAGCTGTATGGTGCTGATCTCGGTGGGATCCGCGACGTACGTCGTCACGTAGGTGGCGTCCGTGCGGATCGTCGACCATCGTTCGTCACAACCGTCCATTGCGACCCCGTTCAAGAGCACGTCGGACAGGTTGTCGAGTTCAGCGCCGGACAACGCATGCGCACGAATGCGCTGCTCCCCCAATCTCTGCACGACCCGATACGCGGCCGTGGCCAGCGCCCGCGGCGCAGACCGACGAGATGGACCACGCGCCGCGATGCCGTCGAGATTGTCAACAGCGTTGAGGCGCAGCACAAGCCAGGTTCGACGCTGTGCGACGAACGGGCGCGATCCCACGAACTGGGAGTACACGGTTCGGTACGCCGAACCCACTGGGACATGCTCGCCGGCGGACACGACGTCGATGTTGAGGTCCAGCCCGTACTGCTGCGTAAAACCCACCACCATGTCGAGCGGCAACACATTGCTTGTCGTCGGTTCGTCGTCGCCCTCGCGGGTCAACGCCAACGCGGGTGCGACCTCGACCGCGGCGACCAAGGTTTCGCCTTGCCAACGGATCCCGGCCTTGCCGGCCAACACTGTGACATCGGCGGCAGCAGGCAACCGACCGATGGGACGGCGGCGCCGCCGCAGATGCGCCGCGATGACCAACACCCAGTCCGGCACCAGAGTGCGGCGATCGATCCGCGCGAACAGCATCAGCGAGGCCGCGGCCACGATCGCCCCGCCGAGCAACGGCGACAACTGTCGCCCCGCCACAAGCGGCACGACGGTACACAGGGTCAGGACCAGGACCAGTGCAGAGCCTGGTCGCATCCGATTTCGGTGGGAACTCTTCACGGCTTACCGTCAGAACTGGCGCGCGCGGCGATCGTGATCAACCACGCACACAACGCGATCAGTGCGATGGCCGCCGAAACAACCGCCGCCACGATTTTCGGCCGGGTGTCGGGCGGCGGCAGTGCGGCGGGGATCGTAAGCTCGGCCGCGGTCACGGTGATCTCAGGTTCGTCAGCAACAGGCACGTCGTGAGTCAACGCCGCCAGCGGGTCGATCATCCCGCGTCCGACGACGTTGTCGGTTCCGCGTGCAGGCGCGTGCGCGGTGGTGATGATGCGTGCGGCGATTTGGCGCGCCGACATCTGCGGGAAGCGAGACCGCAATAACGCGGCGGTGCCCGATACGAACGCCGCGGCGAACGACGTTCCGGCGATCGGCACCAAACCGCCGTTCTCGCTTGCCATGCCGTTGATCACCTGGTTCGGGTCGCCGTTGCTCAGCGAGACGACACCCGATCCCGGCGCGGCGACGTCGACCCATGGACCGGCCATCGAGTTCGGGCTCCGGATGCCGTCGGGGGAAACGAACCCGACCGACAAGACAAGTTCATCGAACCATGACGGAGTGGACACGGATGTCACCGAGCCCCAATTGCGACTGTCTTGCGGTCTGGCCGGATCCGTCATGGGGTTGCTTGTGCAATTGGTGTGTGCTCGACCGGCTTCGAGGCTGCCCACGTTGCCTGCTGCGGTGACGACGAGTGCGTCTTTGACGTCGACGGCGTACCGCAGCGCGCCGCCGAGCGTGGACTGGTCGATCATCTCGTTGGCCTTCAGACATGTCACGACGCTGATGTTGATCACCTTCGCGCCGAGATTCGCTGCATGCACAATGGCACGTGCCAACGATCGGATATCGCCTGCCGCACGAGTTTGATTGGGATCGTTCGGGTTTGCGCCGATGGATTGCGGAGTGAACGCCTGAGACGTCTGCCGGATCGACAGGATCTGGGAGCCCGGCGCGATTCCGACGAACCCGTCATCGGGTGATGGTGAGGCGCCGATGAGCCCGGCGACGGCGGTGCCGTGGCCTTCGCAATCGGTGAAACCGTCACCGGCGGCGTCGACATAGTCGCCTCCAGGCACCATCGCGCGCAGCCGCGGCTGGGGCCGCACCCCGGTGTCGATGACCGCCACCATCACTCCGGCGCCGGTGGAGAACTTGTGGATCTCGTCAAACTGGAGAGTGGTGGCCGGAGGAGGCGACTTGTCGAGATCGGAGTTCGGTAGCACTCCCCCGACGATGCATCCGCTGTTCTGGCGCATCGGCACTTCGGGCCCTGGCGGTCCGTCGGGCGGTGCCGCGGCAAGATCGGGCTGGGGTGGCGTAACCGCATGCGCGGGCAACACGGGCGCGATCGTCCATGCGACCACCACCGTGGCGATGGCCAGCCGACGCCACCTCGTGGGCCCACCTACGGCTTTCACCACAGCCCGTTCCGCAGCGCCGCGTAGGCACCGACGATCCAGAACGCCAACGGCGCGACGGCGAGAATCGCAACGAACTCAAGCTGTTCGATGCGCCGTAGCGTGATGGGCGACATCTTGGCTCTGGGCAGCAACAGGCCCGCCAGTAACGCCAGCACCCCCGACGCAGCCACCACGGTGATAACCCCCAACTGCGCACCGGGTGTGTGCACACCGGCCACGACGACGACGGCCGTGCCCGCGGTCAGAGCGAACGCGCCGATGAAGAACACCGTGGCATGCAGACGGTCCGGCAGCGACCGGCCGCGCAGGAGCATGATCAAAATCGTCAACAGTGCGAGCGCCAATTCGCCGTAGAAGTAATGGGTTCCGGGGCGGAGGGCTGCCACCGCACCGATCACGAGGGTGACGACCGCGGCGACGAACAATCCGGTGAGATACTTGTTTGCGACCCGGGACCGACGCTCCAACTGGCGATCCTCGTCATCGGACAACGCGACCGAACGTACATTGTCCGCGTCGTCGAACACCTCCACCTCAAGGGCGGCCTCTTCCAGTTCGGCACGGTCGATGTCCTCACCGGGGACCGGCAGGCTCGGCGGGCGTACCTTGGCCCGCAGCAATGACAATGCCGGCGCTCCGACGATCACCACCATCCCGGCGACGACCGCACCGGTGCCGACTTGTCGGCCGTCGAACCCGGTGAATGTCAGCACCGCGGCTGACACGGCGCCGATGCCCGCACCCGTGACTGCCGCGGTGTGCATCATGATCCCGATGCCCGTCAACCGGGCCACCAGGAGCGAAACCACGCCGGCGGCGAGCGCGGCCACCGTCGGGTTCGCGGCAGTCCAGGCGCCATCAACCCCGTCAAGCGTGGGCACGGCCACCCAACCGGCCGCAAAGGCCAAGGGCAGTGCCGCAATTCCGAGCGCATACGACAGCGCCGCGCTGCGCCGCTTCGCGATCACAGAGCCGGCAACCGCCAGCACGGCCGGCACCACCGCCGGGGCAAGCCACCAGTACACGTCCGAGGCGGACCACCAGGACAGCATTGTCAGCACTGCCAGCAGCAGTCCGAATGCCACCAGCGCCGTCAACGCGAGTGACCGTGCGGTCGCCGGTGTGAAGGACGGGAACCGCACGGCGTTGAATTCGGCGAGCGCGTCCGGACCGTCCTCGATCAGCGGTTTGAAGACTTCGGTCGAGTGGATCTCGCGCAGGATCAACCGGTCACCGTCAAGCACGCCCAGTTCAGCCAGGGTCTGAGATCTGGCATAAGGCATTCCCCCTTCGGGGGCAAGCGAATACACGCCAGTCGGGTTGAACTGGACCTCGAGACCCTCGTCGGCCAACGTGGTGGCGAGAAATCTGGTGAGACCCTCCATCACAACGGTCAACGGTGCATGGGCCACCAACGAGGTTTCGACGAACCACGTACCAACATGGATCGCCACCCGCACCTGTTCGGGTACCGCCGCGACGGGACCGGCCGCGGAGGTGTCAGGCTGCGGCGCCGCGTCGAGCACTGGTAGTACGACTGACATGACGCTCGCCTCAGTCTCCCGCCGCGGATTGAGCCGGCGGTTGGGGGATCAGGAAATCGTCGGCGAGAACACCGGCCAGTTCCTCGAACCCCCTCCTGGATCGGCGCGACAGCTTGTTGAGATCCACCGCGAGACCTTCGTCGAGGTGCTTGTCATAGCCGACGTAGTGCATCTTGATCTGCTGACGGGCGAAGAACTTTCGAAGCTCGTCGACACTCATCTGCGGCTTGGCCGACGATTCGTTGATGAGCAGGACCGTGCGGGCCAGCAGGCCTTCGTGTCCGTGAAACCGCAACCAGTCAATACTTTTCGCGGCAGCGAGCGCTCCCGAACGAGTCGGTGGGATCAGTAGCACCAGTGCATCGGACTTCGTGAGGACCTCGCGACTGACCGGTGTGTGAAGGTCGGTGCCGCCGTCCCAGAGCAACAGACTGTAGTAGTGCGACGCGATTTCGTGGACATCGCGGATGTCCTCGGGTACCAGGACGCGGTCACTGTCGGCGCGCCATCCGCCCGCCAGTACATGCAGGTTGGTTTCGGTGGTGGACAAGTAGCGCTGCACGAAATCCCGCTGGGACAAGTCGCTGGCATTGAGGAGATCCAGCATCGTGTGGCGTTCGGGATGGATCGCGGTACGGGTGTCGAGATCGCCTGCGGCCGGGTCGACATCGACCGCAAGGACCCCATCCGGGCGCAACGACGCGAAGACCTGACCCAAAGTTGAAGAAACGGTGGTTTTTCCCGCGCCACCTTTGAGGGTGAGCACGGCGACGGCATACATGGCATTCTTCGGTGCTCGAATGCGCTGAACCAAGTCACGGTGCCGGCGTTCTTTTGCCGATGGTCCAAGCCCCAGTCCCAAGCCGTTCAGCGTGCCGCGCCACCCGGTGGTCGCACGCGGTGACTGCTCTTCTTGTGACACCGTGACCAGTTCGGCATGCAATCCTGCGGTGGCCGCCTGAATCGGCGCCGAACGCCGGTACTCCGCGTCGGTTTGCGGTATCGCCTCGGCACGTGGGCCCGGTGTCGGGGCTGGGCCGCGGCGCGTCGGCATTGCCATCGGACCGGTGTGCCCAGAACCGGCATGTGGCCGCCGTGGTGCAGCGTCTTTGGTGCGGACGCTGCCACCGAAGCCCGGCGATGACTGTTCGTGTGGCTGTTCGGCGAGATCGGGCGGCGGTGGCAATGGGTGATGCTGTTGCGGAGCCCATGGCGGCATGGCCATACCCGAGCGTTGCGGCGCCTGCGCATTGCGTAGTCCGTTGGGCGGAGGGCCAGGCAGACCCTCGCCGCGATCAACGCCGGCGCGCACGAACACCTTCGTCACTTCCTCCGAGGGCACAGAGGGATCCCACAACCGTTGGTTGGGAACCGAATCGGCTTCCTCAGCCACGCCATTTCTCCTTCTCCGCAATGTGTCGCGGATGTGTTCGGTCCAGCTACGGTGCGGCCGTCGTGGCAAACCAGTTGCGGGACGGTGTCATCGCGATGAGGTCCTCGACGGCTGTGCGGAACCGCGCGTAGGTTCCCGGCCCCGCAGTGACGGAAAGCTGCGATCCATGTTTGCGCACCGCGGTGATCACCCGGCCGAATGAGGTGTCCGCCACGGCGATTCCGGCGGGCGTTACGACCGGCTCTGTTCCATGGTTGTCGTACATCACGATCTCGCAGCGCTGGCCGCTATAAGTCGAGACCTCGTTGAGGATCCGCGCAGTAGCAGCATCCACTCCGAGTTGCCGCAGCGGCCGCACGATTTCACCGGGAGGACTCTGCGCGACGCGCTGGAACTCCTCCAGTGGCGCGGTTACCGAGGTCATCCTCGCCGGCGGCGGCGCTTGGCTACCCTCCGATTCCCGCATCGCGGCCCACAATGGTGCGGCGACGACTTCGTGTGCCCGCTGACCGTGTGACCACAGTCCCTGTATAACGACCTCGTCGCCACGCCGCACCGCCATGACGTGTTCGGATCCGCGACGGGCGACCACGACTCGTCGCATGAATTCTCCGTTCATCGCGCGCAGCGACGCCTCTACGTCGGGGCGCTCGAGGACCCGAAGCCATCGCGCCAGGTCGGGTTCGACGGATCCGTCCACATCGAGCAGCCCTGAACGAACGAGCACGGGAACCGTGACGTCATCCACGCGGTGCTGGTCCGTGCGGTAGTACACGTTCGAGTACAGCGCCAACACCGCCGGAAAACTGTCGATCCCGAGCAGTCGTTTCAGGAACAGCGCACCGTCGACGCTCAGGTAGGCCGCGGCCAACATCTGTTTTTACCGTGAACCGTTCTGCCACGTCTGACAGTCACCCGACGAAACGACAAGTCCCCACGCATGTGACGCGTTGGGGCGCTTGTCGATTCGTTGGTTGTCAGACACCCCGGAACATGTTGGCGTGTGAGACTTCGGTCATCGCCATTTCGCCGTTCGCTACACCGAGGTCCTGCGCTGTGCGGTTGGCAATATCGATGACCCCTTGATTGGCGGCTTCGAATTGCGTGAAGGCGTCCTGAAACGAAAGCCCCGACGTACCGTCCCACGACGCCTGCAATGAGGCCCGGTTCGCTCGGCCCGCGTCGAGAAGCGCCTGGGCGGTGGTCACAATCCTGTCCAGCCCGGCCTTCACCTCCTCGATACCGCCGTAGTTGTAGTGCACATCGGTCGAGCTAGAGCCTGAAATCATGATCGTCCTCCTGTATGTGTCTCGTCTGGCGTTCAGCCGAGACGGGTTTAGACAACGCCTTGCTGAAAGAAGCTGGCGCCGGCGGCCTCCTGATTGGCGATCAACGCAATGCCGTGTTGCAGGCCATCGGTGATTGCGGTGTAGGTGTTGTTGTTGAGCAGCGCCACCTGTCGGATTTCCATGCTGCGCGTCGTGAAGGCGGCAGCCATTTCGCCCCGGGCGACGCCGGGAACGGTGTCGATCAATGCTTGCAGCTGAGTGATGTTCCCCGCTGTCTCGTCGACCAGCCCCCGAAACCCCTTCGTGTTCGCGATCTGGTTGGCGGTGTCCTGGGTGAATGCCTGCTGCATCGTTATCTCCTTGGGCCGTTGGACTGTGCGGTGCTGCTCCTCGGACGCGCAGATGTGCGCGCTACGCCCCGAGCAGCTTTGGGCGCAAGTACATGTCGAGACCGGTTCACGACGCCTCCTGTCGTTCCCGCGTCAACTCGCCGACCGACACCGTCTCCACCGACGTGTCCTGTTCGCCCCACACCGGAATGACCTCCGTCACCGGCCGGGTGAGCGGAGCCGCTTGATCACGGCTTTGTTGGGTCCCCGCCATCGGGGCGATCGCCGGTCCGATCGGACGTGCCGCGCCGGCGGCCGACGCGGCCGCGGAAGATGGTGGCGGCGCCGAGGCCGCAAGCGCGGCGTCCCATGACGCCGGGAAGCGGTACCCGGTGGACGCACCGGACAGTCCGCCGAGTCCGGAGACATGCAACCCGGCGACCATCGCCGAACTTCCCGTTCCGGTTCCGGCCAGAACATCCAAAGTCGGCGAATCCGGCCGAGTGTCAAAGAATCCCACGTCACCAAGATCTGGTGCGTTCACTCCCTCCATCAGGCTGGCGACGTGCGAGCTGATCTGCTGTCCGACCTGCTGACCGGCCTGAAGTACTTGCTGACCCACCTGCTGCTGCAGCTGGATGGCCTGCTGAACGACTATCGGCGCAATCTGCTGCGCAGCCTGCTGACCCATCTGCTCGAGTTGACGGAGTTGAGCTTCCCGGAATCGGGCCATCGCCGCCTCGGCGTCGGCCTGCTCGGATGTCGTGGCAGCCTCCTGAGCCGCCGCGTACGTGAGCCCCGCGCCCTGACCCGCCTGCATCGCAGCCTGGTCCGCACTGGCTTCAGCAGCAATCGCTTTGAGCCGCAAGTTGTCTGCTGCCGAGGTCGCTGCCGCCATGCTCTGGTTGGCGATAGAAGGCACCGCGACGTCAGTGCTCACGAGCGGCGCGGGAGGCTGGAACGGCTCGAAGGTCGTGTTGGCGACGGTAGCTGCGAGGTATGCCGCCTGCACGGCCATGTTGTGGAAACCCATCACGGCGTACTCCACCTCCTTGACCGTGATGATCGGCTGGTTCTGGCCGAAGAAGTTGGTGGCGACCAGAACTACGCGCGTGACCTTGTTGACGACGATCGCCGGAATCGGGATCACCGACGTCGCCGCGGTGGTGTACGCCGCAGCTTGATCGGCAGTGCGGGCGGCAGTGGTCACGAGTTGCGCGTGGAGCAGTCGCAGTAACGCGATATGGCGGGTCAGTGTCGCTGCAACCATTTCCGCCGCCGGCCCCTGCCAACTGCCCATCAGGCGTCCCAGGTGTGTCAGCAGCGAATCAATGGCTGTTTCAAACGCATACGCGAAAGCGGTGAACGACTGCGACGCGGCGAGCATCGGCCCGGCGCCGGCACCGGCCATCAACCTGCCGGTGGTTATTTCTGGCGGGGCCCACATCAGCGTCCCCAACCGGTGGCTGCGCTCGGCCGTGCGGCCCGCGGCTTACCGGAACATGGAGCCGTTGGCGACATCTTCGACCCCGTAGCTGAACCCGGCACTGCCCAAAGCATTTGCGTACCGCGCCTGTTCCGCCGCGACCTGTGCCGCGACCGCAAGAAATTGCGCGGTGTGAGCGCTCGTGTTGACCACCGCCAGCGAAGATGCCTCGTCGACACCGGCGGGTGCCGGCTCCGCCGCGGCGGTGGCGCCGCCGGCGACGACCGCCGCGCCGCGCGCAACGACGCCTGCAATGTCGGCCATCTCAGTAACCAGCACTGGGATGTCAACTCTGGTGATCATGGCAATTCCCCGATCATGCGGATACGTGCACTTCCTGTGTGGGTAAGTTTACCTATGGCGGGAAGTATTGCAACCGGTTCCAGACCGAACAAGGCGATACCAGCAAGTTCACGATGGGTTACGCCGCCGTAACCACGTCAGTCCCCGAAGTCCTCGACTACGTCCGCCTCGGCGAGGCCCGACCACGCCACCTGGATACGCTCGGTCCGGCCGAATGCGGTCTCGACGTATCGCCCGCGGCCAGGAATGCCGAACCGCTCGAATTTGGTTTCACCGACGCCACCGTCGTACTTGTCGGCCGAGAGTAGGACGGCCGGCACACGGTCCTCCCCCAGTTGCTTGATAATCGGATCGCTGTACTCCGCGAGCATCAGCCCTTGGGAGTTGCGCGCCACCACGAAATGGAGCCCGCGAGCGAGCGAATCATTGCGTACCCATGGGACGAGGTTGTGAACGGCCGGGCTCGCATGCCGTGGCGCGACGATCTGATAATCGTCGATCACGACGAAGATTTCGGGTCCTTGCCACCACGACCGCGCCTTACGCTCAGCCGCGGTGACGCCGGTAGGGACCGTCCGCGATGCCATGTCATACGCATCGTTCAGCGTGTTGATGACGGATTCGAGCTCGCTGTCGCGCCGAACGGTGGCGAACAGGTTCTTTTCATCGATGCACCCCAGATGCCTACTGCGCGGATCGATCAGCACGATTGCCGCATCGTCCATCGTGGGGAACTGTCGCGAGATGCTGTCGATGATCGTGCCGACGAGTTCGCTCTTTCCGGACTTCGGCTCCCCGTAGATGACCAGGTGCGGCTCGCGATACATCTCGGCATATGCCACACCGAGGGTCGATTCCCGCACACCGATCGGAAGGCGCAGCCGCCGCCGTGGATCGCCGTCCTGAGAAGGCACACTCGGCGTCATCTCGGCGCGCGTCAACGAAACCGGAAGCGTCCGAACCCTCTCTGCGCCCGTCGACGAGCTACTGGCAACTGAGGCTATCAAGCTCGACAGACCGGCACCCACACTGTTCGGATCGGGCACCCCGTCAATGCGGGGCAGCGCGACAAGCCCCTGCAGCTCGGAGTCGGTGGTGATGGCATGCCCGGGTTCGTGCCGGCGTTTCTTGGCCAACGCCGCCTTGACCCGTGACATCTCACTGTCGCTGTGCAACTCGATGAACGTATGGATATGGGGTTCGATGCCGCGCATCTCTACAGTCCGGGCGGTCGTGAGAATCAGGTGCACACCGTAATTCAGCGCACCGGAGATCAGCGCCTCGACTTCAGCACCGCGGTAATTGAGCACAGCACCGGTGGCCACCGCCGCATCCCAGCCGTCGATGATCAGATAGACGTCGCCGTAGGGATCACTCGCCCGAATGGGTGTGTCGGGTCGCGTTCGCAGCGCGCGATAGTCGGCGATCGTGCCGATTCCGTGCTCCCGAAAGAGTCTCTCGCGATCGATGATCAGAGTCTGGAGCTGGACGAGCATGCGATTGACTGCGTCGGGTTCGGCGCGGGTTGCGACCGAGCCCACGTGCGGAAGCTCGCCCAGCGGGCCGAGCCCACCGCCGGCGTAGTCGACGATGTACATCTGGACCTGCTCGGCGGTGTTGTTCAACGCCAGTGAGGTCACCAGTGTCTTTACAGCCGTGGACTTTCCGGTCTGGCTGCCACCGGTGATCAACACGTTGCCGCTGAGGTCGAGCAACCAAGCGGGCTGGGCATGTCGAGCTGGGTCGTCGAACAACCCGAACGGCACGGTGAGCCTGGGCATCGATGTGTTGACCGGCGCCACCCACTCCTTGAGTCCGGGGTCGACATCGTCCAAGGTCGTAGCGGTCAACGGCGGCAACCACATCCGGTAGGGCTTGGTGGCGGTGCCGAGCTTCAATCGTTCCACCACGGTGGTGAAAACCGTCGGCGCTGCGTTGATCTCGTCTTCACTGCGATGAGGCTCCGGCAGCTCGACGGGTGTACCGGCATCGGGCAGCGGTTGTCGCGCCGCGGTGAACGGCTGCGGATCGATGGTTTCTGCGGAATGTGCCTGAGTGCCGGATTGTTCGGGATGATCGATGGTCGCGGCGGGCGGGAAGTATGGCGCACCGGTCCAACCGGAATAGAACGTCGTCATATCGCCGCCGGTTACCTTCAGCACCCCATGCCCGGGCTGGCCAGGTAACCGAAAAGCCGCATCCGAGCCGTCGAGCAGGCTTCGTGAATCACTGGCAGTCAGCGTCTTCAGGCCTATCTTGTAACCGATATTGGCCTCGAGACCGCTCGTGCGACCGGCGGTTTCCAGCGTCTGGGAAGCGAAGAGCAGGTGCACGCCGACCGACCGGCCCACTCGGCCGATCCGCTTGAACAACTCGCCGAAGTCTGGGTGGGTTTGCAGTAGCTCGGCCCATTCGTCGATGATCACGACCAAGGAGGGCAACGGTGGCAGATCGGCCCCGCGTTCGCGTTGGATCTCATAGTCGCGGATGTCTTTGATGTCCGTCCGCGGGAACCGTTCGTTCGCGTCGCGCAAAATCACGTAACGGCGTTCGATCTCGCCGTTGAGCATTTCCCGCATCCGGCCGACGAGGTGTGCTTCCTGTTCCATGTTCGTGATCACCGCAGACACATGCGGGAGGTCCCCCATGTCCAGGAAGGTCGCACCGCCCTTGTAGTCGACGAGCAGCCAATTCAACAGATCAGGACTGTGCGTGATCGAACCGTTGGCCACGACGTTGCGGAGGAACTCGGATTTGCCTGACCCCGTGGCACCCAACAATTGACCGTGCGGTCCGGTGCCGCCCTCGGCTGCCTGTTTGAGATCGAGTTCGAGTCGATCGCCGGACGGAGTGAAACCGATCGGGATCCGGAGTCGTCGCCGATCGGTATAGCGCGTGATGGCACTCCAGGTCTCCATCGGATCCAGGGCCCCAGGATCCCGCACGCGCATCAAAGCGCCCCAGTCCCGTCCGCGTTCCACCTGCTTGGTGGCTCTGGTCATGTTGAGCAGCGTGGCGACTTCGAACCTCGCCAGCTGACGGGCGACGGTGCGCGCATCCCCGATTCCCACCTGGTCTGCCATCGCCACCCGGATGGGTTCGGCCAGCGGTCGTTCGGCCTCGCTGCGCCACACACTGCCATCCGGGTCACAGCGCAACGTGATACCTTCATCGGCCGTCAGGGCGTTCAGCGGCGGATCGATCAGCAGCCAGGTGACATTGGCCAGCGGCGTAATCGCCGAATCGATCAGCTTGTCGGGTATCGCGGAATCGACCACGACCAGCACATGACGGTACCCGTCGCTCGTGATCTCGCGGTTGGAATCGAAGTTGGTGTCGAAATCCACCACTCCCTCGCGGTCGCTCTCCTCATCGGCACCAAGGCCTTTCGTCAGTGTCGACCAGTCGGAATACAGCATCCGCGCCTTGCCAAGGCGGTCGATTTCAGACGGATGCTGGCTGTGTGGAAGCCATTTCAGCCACGACCACGCCACGCCATCCGGGTCATCGGTCAGCGCTGCGATCGCGAGATTGTCCGGCCCGTGCGTCACCGCGGCGTGCAACACCATCGCCCGCACCATGCCAAGGGCCACGTCGCGCTCACCGGTGACACCGATCACCGGAAAACGCGATGCGGTCAGTGCGACCGGCATACCGCGCACGGTGGACTGATGCCGCAGAAACCGCACGGTGGTGACCCACGAAACCGGCTCGAGGAACTCCCCGGGCGGTGCCTCGGGGACGACGATGCGAGCCGCCAACTCCACCTCGCCCAAGCCGTAACGCAAGGCAGTGAACTCGTCGCTGGTCGGCATCACCTCCCACATCCGTTCGGTACCAATGAGGCTCGGCAAGGTCACCGGGTCCGGGTAGAAGTACTGCAGACCCTCGTGCATGCTCAGGCCACGCGCGAAGGCTTTTTCGCGAGTGACGCTGAGCGCCCGCGTCGACGACTTTCGGTCGGCGAGAATCTGGGCTTTGCTGGTGCCCCCACCGCCGCCCCCGTTGAGCGCCATACCGCCAACGCCCATGAGCATCATCAGGGGGAAGAGGATGTACAGCGGGTTGAACGTGCGACCGGTACGCAGCATCAGTGCCACCATCGCGATCACGACGACCACCATCATCACCGGCAGTCCGACCGTCCGCCATTTCGGCTGTGGTTCACCCTCGTCGATCTCTTTGGGCGGCGGCACCTCGATCTCGTCGCGAGCGATCCGGGGCGGGCTCGGCTTGTTGGGTGGGCGGAAAAATGAGACCCGCATTGTCACCGCACCTCTTCGGGGTCGATCCCGGCGACGAATTGATCTGGGGGTACGCCATCGTGGCGAATCAACGCATCACGTTGGGAGAGTGTGGGGCCGGCCGCGAACAGCGTCACCACTACCCAGGGCGCACGGGCAGGATAATGCAGGCCCAGTGCCGGTAGGGTCTTCTCCCCCTCGGTTCCACTGGTGTCGAGGCCGAAGCGAACACCGTTGTCCGACAGCCAGAAATAGCCTTCCTGGTTGCGGGAATCAGGCGCCGACCCCGTCACCTGAACGAAGCGGCCGGTAGTGGGTGGCATCGAGATTCGGTCGGCAGTTGAACCTTGCGAGTACGCCGCCGTCACGAGCGGCACCATCGCGGCCTGACGTTCCGGTGCCAGCGGCAGTGACCGGCCGGTGAGAACCTCTGTACTCGCGGTCGGTTCCTCCCGATGGTGCCGCCATGACCAGCACGTCACCGGATTATGCGTCGCCGATTCCAGTTGCACCGGCGCAGCGGGGTAGTAGTCGACCGACAACTGCCGCGACTTGGGATAGTCGGCCAGCTCATCCGGTCCGATCTCGGCCGGCTCGGTAGTGGCCTGCCGGTTGGCCGCCCGGATCATGGTCGCCGCGGCCATTCCCACCTGCTGAACCCCGTCGGACAGCACCACGTAATACGTCGAGTCACCGCTGAGTTCAGACACCTTGAGAATGGTTCCGACCTCAAGTCGCCGGGATGACTCGAACTTCGGCACCGTCCCGGAATCTGCGATGACCGGCACGATCAGCGGTGGCTCGGCAGGCAGTGCGTTGAACAACCCCGGAGAAATCGGAAGCACGCTGTCGTCGGTTCTCAAGCCCAGCGCATCGGCAACCACACCGTCGGTGGGATCGACCGCGGCGCGGACCACGATGCCGTCGGGCCGCGCGTACACCAGCCAGGTCTGGCTGCGATAGCCGACGAGACGAGCCCGCGCGCCACCGAGCGCGCTCGTGTTCTGATCATGATCCAGCGCGCCGCCGATCACGGTGGTGGTTACCGGTGACAGCGCACTGGACGGCAGCCCGGACACCGGATCAAGTGGCACGGCCGCGCCGGTAGCCGTCGTGTCACACACCGTCCACACCGAGAGCGGATCGTCACTGTCCCGGATATCCACTGGCGCGCCGACAATCCCGACAAGGGAACCGCGCGGAAACTTCGCGATCTCGGTATCGCGTGCGCGTACCGGGTTGTGTGGCCCGCCGGCGATCAGGCGTGCCGAGGTCAAGTTCGTCACCGGATCCAGGCGGTCACCGACGCGGACATACAGCGCACCGGAGTCTTTGTCGGCCACGATCTGCGCGTTGTCGACCAACCCGGCGGGAGAGATCAGACCCCACACCAGTGCACCGACCCCAACCACCACAGCCAAGATCAGTCCGAGCGCCAGTGGCGAGGCCTGGAAGCGCTGTGGATCGTCGATCATTCGGGTGTCGCGTCGCACCAACGCGTGCTGCAGCCGCCGGTAGAGGAATCGCCACCCCGAAACCTGATAACGGGCGGTCAATCGAAAACCGTTGCGGCGTCTCTTCTCAGGACCGTCGATCTCAGCCACGATCTGGCGCCCTCTCTCTACCAGGCCAGCGGGACGCGTTGAGCCTCACAGGCTTCCCGAACCGCCGCAGCCACCTCGGCGGGTTCGATGGTCACCAGCTGTTCTTTTGTCATCGACTGAAAATCCATGTGCCGCAGTCGATCATCTCGAATTTCGGCGGCCTTCTCGGTTATGGTCCGGATGAACCGGGCATTGCCTGCCATGTTCATCGCAGGGACCATTCGGGGCTCACCAAGCGCATCCTGGTCGGGCACAGTCAGCGTGACCAGTTTGCGAACATGCTCAAGCAGCATGTCGCGGCCGGCTGCCGAGAACAGTGAGGAGTTGTCAGCGGCCATCCGGTCGGCGATCAACGCCAACTCCTCGGCGGAGTACGGCGGAAACTGGATGCGAGTGGTGAACCGGGACGGCAGGCCTTCGTTCATGGTGAGGAACCGGTCGATGTCGGCGTCGTAACCCGCGATCACGACGACCAGTTTCTTGGCCGGATCGGTGGCCCGGCGTTCGTTGTCCATTCGAGCCAGCAGGGTCGTGACTGCCGCCTCGCCGTACGCGTCACCCTCGGCGTAACCCTTGCCGTACAACGCGTAAGCCTCGTCGATGAACAGCAGGCCACCGAGCGCCCGGTCGATCACGGTGTTGGTCTTCGCCTCCGACTTGCCGAGGTACTCGCCGACCAAATCCGCCCGGCGCACTTCCTCGACTTCCGGCCGGGCGATGATGCCCAGCCCGAACAGCAGTTTGGCGAGTACCCGCGCCATGGTGGTCTTGCCGGTTCCGGGCGGGCCGGAGAAGATGAACGACAGCGCAAGATCTTTCGTCGGAATTCCCATTTCGGCGCGTTTCTGGGCGAGCAGCATGCTCGATTCCAGACGCCGGATCTGGGTCTTGACCGCTTCCATCCCGATCTGTTTGTCCAGTTCGGCCATGGCTTCGGCGCGGATCTTCTCTCGACGGTTCTCCCGCTGCTCGGATTCCAACTGAACAGCCGAGCGTCCCGAACCCGGATCCCAGATGTCGCCGCGCGTCGCCAGGGATTCGGCCGTGACAATTTCGATCTGTGCATCCGGTTCGTCGATGGCCGCGATGACGTCGGCGTGATTGACGACTGCGCGAAGTTCCCGGAAGGCCTGCATGGCTTCTTCGCGACGCCCCAGCGCGCGCATCGCGTAGCCCCTTGCCAACTGAAGACGCTGGTAGACCTCCGCGGGCAGATTGTCCCGGCTCAGTCCGTTGTCGGCCCACCACTCCGTTTGCGCGGCGTTTCCGGTACCCAGCAGAGCCCACGCTTTCCAGAGCAGCATTCCCAGGTTCAAGTAGTCGACGAACTGCCGGCGCCGAGCCATCTCGGCGTCACTGACCGCTGGGTCGGTTTCCAGGCTGCGCCAACGGTGTTGCTGCTCGAATGCCAGAACATCGGGCCATCGCCGGGCCAATCCCAAAAGGCACAACCGCACGTAGTCGAGCAGGTCCACGTCCATGATGTCGCCGGACTGCAGGCTCGACTTCCGCAGCTGACGTTCGATCACCTCGGCAGCCGCGGCCAACTGTGGCTCATCAGCCTCGGCCAACGCCACTGCGTGGGCGATCGAAAGGTGGACCTCGGTGTGAGTCGGTAGCTGTAAACCAAACGCGCCCAGAGTCATTGTCGTGACGGCGCCGAGTTGGTCCGGCGTCATACGACCGTTGCGGCCAGACACCGATCGCAAGGCGAGCCCGAGGTTGCGCCTGGACTCATATGCGCCACCGGTGACTTCGAGGGTGCGGTTGCCGGTGGCCATCCAGCCCAACCACGCATCACACATCATCGGGTCGGCCCGTACCGCTTGCGTGAAAGCTTCTGCGGCGCGGTCTGATTCACCGTTGCGCAGATGCCGCAAACCCATCGTGAATACGTCCAACGGTCTGGCGACGCCAACAGTTGTCATCTCAACTCATCTCACGAAGACCGGGGGATCGGCGTCATGCCGCGTTGGTGACGGGTTTCGTGGGCCGCGATCTGCGCCGACCCTCTACGAAGATCTGCCCGCCGGCCACGCCGGTGTAGCGCTCACTGGCGGCCTGTTCCTCGCATGCGACGCGAATCGGACATCCGCCGCAGAAGACCTGGGCTTCAGCCAACGCCGCACGTGCCTGGGCTCTACTGCCCGTGGTGAACACCTCGGCAGCCGATTGCTCCCAGCGCACGATCGTGTCGCGGTGGCGGCCGCAGTTCGGTGGGGCCAGGTAATTCGCGGCCGTCAACTCTGCCCTCCCCGTACCTCAGGTCGATGACCCGTCCAGGATAGACCGCATGCGGAAAAGTTACCAATCATGGTGAATTTCTGGGCGCAGGCTCGGCGTCTGTAGGTCAGTTCGCGGTCTTGGCCCCACCGAAGGGCGGCGTTCCGGTCTGGATATCGGGCACCGAGCCGAAATTCTGTTCCACGCCCACCGGCGGCTCGAAAACCCTGCGGTCCGGAAAGATCCGGGTGTCGCGCCCGATGCCCGAACCGGTCGACGCCGACCCGCCCATGGGATGCATCGGCATCATCGGGGGCATCATCGGCAGCCGACTGGCAGCCGATGCGGCGGTCGTCACGCCGGATGATGCGGTTGGAATCGCGGTCGGCGACAGCACAGTCGATGCAGTGGTCGGTGTAACAGCCGGGCCAGTGAACCCAGCCGGCAGCGTCTCGCCGACTCCTGTCTCGAATCCACCGGAGCCGAGGTCGCCGCCGGTGTCGAGATCGCCCCAGTCTCGACCGGTGTCGAATTCGGCGGCGGGAGCATCGTGCGCAGCGTTCGACGCCAACTGGCCAAGCATCTGCCCACCTTGCCCGACCATTTGCCCGAGCTGCTGTGAAAACTGACTCAACTGCTGGCTGAGCTGCTGCACAAGCTGGGCGCCGATCTGTACCCCCAGGCCAGCCAATTGTGCCGCCTGATCCTCCATCAGCATTTGCTGCGCCAGCTGGCGAGCCTCGTCGTCGATCGATTCCGGATCGAGCAGTTCGTCCTCCGCGGGGCCGCCGGGTTCATCTGGTGCCCCCTCGGCTACGGGTTCACCGAACCTCGAACCGCCCTGCTGGTCCTGCATTTCGACGGCCGCGATCGACGCGACCGTGGACTCGCCCAAGGTTTCTGACTGGCTGGTGACGAACGCCGGCGCGCTTGCCAATCCACCATGCAGTGCTTGCATGGCCGCCGAGATGAGTTGACCGACGGGGCTGGTCGCCGGTGTCGCTGACAGCGCGCTGTCGACGCCCTGCGCGAGCTGCGCACCGGCTGTCTCACCGAGCGAGCGCATGGCGTGCCCGAGATCGCGTTCGGCAGCTGGCTCCATCTCGAGCAGAGGCTTCATGGTGTCACCATTCCTTTCGCCGCGCCGAGTTCCATCAGCATCGACCAGCTGTAGAGCGCATCCTCAAGCGCTTGCCGGGCATCGGGCTCACACAACGCGAAAACGGCCTCGCAGGCATAGGCAGCGATCAGA
The DNA here is from genome assembly GCF_054919535.1 of Mycobacterium venezuelense. Classification (NCBI taxonomy): domain Bacteria; kingdom Bacillati; phylum Actinomycetota; class Actinomycetes; order Mycobacteriales; family Mycobacteriaceae; genus Mycobacterium; species Mycobacterium venezuelense. Next base: position 150,851 of record NZ_JBONDW010000015.1, on the reverse strand, counting down.
AGCTCTCGGCACCGGCCTCCTCCGGTGTCGACTTCTCCCACGGGAATGTCGCGCACATCCAGCCGCAGCGCACGTTCCATCGAGCGAAGCTGATCGTGTTCTTCGGCCAGTTGCTGCCAGGAAAGTCCGGCTGACCGGTGGGGCCAGATCGCTTGAGGCTGTGCGGCGATGAAGTCGACGATTGTGCGGGCCTTACCGCGCACTCCTGCGCGGTGCACGGCATCGTGCGCAAGCCACAGTGCTTGTTTGCGCTGTTGTTCGGGCTCGGTGAGGCTGGCGGCCGCCTCGAGGTGTTGTGTGCGCACCCCGAACGCCATCCGCGAGACCGTGGTGACCTGCGAACGCACGGCACGAGAGACACGGACGAAGGCGAACGGGATTTCAACGGCAACCGCCGGTGTGTTCCCTGCCGAGGACACCAGCGCTGTCAGGCTGGCGCCGGGAATCGCTGCCGCGTGTTCGATGATGACCCGGGCGGGGTCGCGCAGCCCTTCCCAGCGCGCACAGTCCGGGTGAGTCCACGGCGTGATGACGTCCGCAGGCAGGCGGGCGTTTCTCGGAAACCAGGATCGCCCCCGATCGGTGGTGACGACTACCTGACGCCGCGCATCGGTGACGAGCATGCCTGCGGCCCAACAGACTTCGTCACCGCCGCCGGCCGACTCCAGGACCCATTGCAGCGCGGCCAGATCGGGGTCGGGCGCCGGCACCTCACCGCCTGTCCACCGCCCGCCGAAAGGCGCGATGAAGATGCCCGCCGCGTCGTCGAAAACACGCGCTGCCGGTACCGGAGGTATGACGGGCGCCGTCGCCGAGGCTTGGCCGGTGGCCGCCGAATTGTTCGACTGCGACTGTGGTGCCGCCGCAGGTGGGATCTGCGCGGCACCTACCTGAGGCTGCGCCGGAGTGGCTGTACCGGCCGACGGCATCGAGGCAACCATCGGAGCCGCTGAAGCGACCGGCACCGCAGCAGGGGGTACGGCCACCGTCGACGGCGCGGGCGCAAATGCCGAGCCGGTCACCGGAGAGACAGGCGAGACCGGTGGAGCGACCGGAGCGGCGCTCGAAATCGCCACCGGTTGGGCCACGGCGGTGGTCGCAGCCGCCGCGGCCAGTGCATTCGCCGCGGCGGCGACCGGTGTGCCCGTATTGGGAAGGCCTGGCACACCAACTCCCACCGGTCCGGATTCGTAAATCGCATCAGCCCTTGTCAATCCGGCCGATGAAGGTGGGCTCGGCGTCGACGACGGCGCACCATCTGTATGGCCACCATCAGCACCTCTCCCTGGCATCGAAGTACTGGACGATGGCTGATGTGCCGACGTCACATCGGTGGTTGCACTCGAGGTCGGAGTCGTCTCGAGCGCAGGCCTGTTGCCTGCCGTGGGTGAGACTGAGCTTGCCGGGTTGTCACTGCCCGTAGGCGCGGCACGGCCCGGTGCTCCCGCACCGTGGTCGACGCTCGTGCCCGCATCGGGGCTCGTGGGTGCCGACTGGCCAGGTGGCGACGCGCCCGAATCACTACCGGCCCCCGTCCCGCTGCCCCGCGTCGCGGGCACCCCGCCTGCCGTATCGCTCAAGGGCGTCCGCTGGCTGACCGGAACCGGACCTTCTTGCGTCGAAGGCACTTCACCCGCCGGTATCGTCCCGTCCCCGTTCCAATCGGTGCGATCGCCGACAAGCGAATCTCGTGCGGGCCCGCCGTTGCCATGGCCAGCCTGCCCCCCTGCCCACTCAGGTATGACAGCCAGGCCGGCCGCTGCCGCCGCGGAGATTGCGGCAATTTGCCCCTGCGCCTCAACGACGATGGCGCGAACCATCGCCCGGGGATCCTGACCGGATGCGGCGAGAGCCACTTCGTTGACCTCGATCGCCTGAATTCCGGCCTCAGCAGCCCAGACGACACTCGCCATCTCGGTCAACATTGCGTTGAGCGTCGCGGCCCAAGCAGCCAGCAGTCCGGATACTTGGCCCACCTGGGATCCGATGTCGCCGACCCGGACGAAGTAGTTTCGCCACGTGCTCGACATCGCGGTCACCAAGTTGCCACTGCCGTGTCCCAGCATCTGCTGAGACTTCATCTGTCCGTCGAGCGATGTGTTGTCCATGTCGGCGGCCAGTCCGGCCAACGCCAGAGACCGGTCCGACAGCTGGCCGGGTGTGAGGGCGTGTTCCCAGTAGGGGCCCAGGATCGCATCAGCGTGGGGCGTCACCGGTTTCTCGATCATCACACTCCCCGGGAATCTCCTCGAATGGTGCGGGCGGAAATTCTGGGCAACAGGCGCGGCCATCAAGCCGCCGGTCCCGCACTTTCGGCATCATCGCACATTCACGAAAACAACTCGACCCCAACAAGTCCGAAGCGCCACGCCCGACGCTGCAACACTGAAGGAGGTTTCCGTCGAACCGGCGAGAGATGGTGGATAACTGTCTGCGTCGCGGTGGCTTTGCATCATCGTTCCTCGTCCGCGCAAGACGACGACCGACATTCTGCACAGTACGACGGAATCGACTGGAAATACGCTTCATTCCGTCGCGTGGACACTATTTCGACGGCCGCGTAATCTCGCCGTTCGCAGGTGAGTTCTGCGTCATATTTCTGGGGTACCGTGTCGAAACACATTGGAGGGAACGGTGGTTCATGGCCAGAGCGAACTTGGATAAGAATGCCGTTGAAATTACAGGCATGTTCGACGAGGTTGCCGCCGGATATGACCGCACCCGCGCCCGACTGTGGTGGGGTCGGATGAACGAGTGGGGTCGACAGATGGCTCGAGCGACCGATGCCGGCCCGGGGCGGCACATACTCGACGTTGCCGCGGGAACCGGAACGTCAACCGAAATTCTGGCGCGCCACGGTGCCAGTGTGGTCGCCTGCGACATCTCAGCAGGCATGCTCGCGATCTGCAATCGTCGCCACCCGGACCTTCCTACGAAGGTTGCCGACGCTCATCGACTTCCGTTCGAGCCCGACAGCTTCGACGCGGTAACGATCTCTTTCGGGTTGCGCAACATGGCACAACCCTCCGTCGTATTGGGCGAGATGCTCAGAGTCGTTCGCCCCGGTGGAAGGTTGACCGTCTGTGAGTTCAGTCTTCCTCCTGCTCGACTGCCCCGACTGCTTTTCCGAAACTATCTGCGCCATGTGGTGCCGTGGATCGGAAAACGCGTCAGCAGCAATCCCGAGGCATATTGCTATCTAGCCGATTCGATCCAAGAGTGGCCCGCTCCTGAGGTTCTCGGCCACTGGATCAGAAAGGCAGGCTGGTCGGACGTCACCTGGCGGGCGCTCGACGCGGGTGTGGTTCATCTGCACACCGCAGTCGCGCCTTCTACACCGTCCGATTCCGGTTCGTAACGACGTCCTCATCGAGGGCTGCACCGGCGTAAGCGTTGTGCCGGTATTGAACTATTTGAGTGGAGAATTGATGACCGAAACGAAAGTGCTTGACGAAAATCTCGTCAAGGGAGGCGACGAGCAAGAGCCCGGATTGAAAAGGGTCATGGGCCCCGGCCTGCTGTTGCTCTTCGTCATCGGCGACATACTGGGCACCGGCGTGTACGCGCTTACCGGTGATGTGGCCGCAGAAGTCGGTGGAGCGGCATGGTTGCCGTTCCTGGTTGCCTTCATGATCGCCACCATAACCGCGTTCAGCTACCTCGAGCTGGTGACGAAGTATCCCCAGGCTGCCGGAGCTGCACTGTATGCGCACAAGGCATTCGGCATTCAGTTCGTGACATTCTTGGTGGCATTCGTGGTGATGTGTTCGGGGATCACGTCCGCCTCGACCGCATCACGGTTCTTCGCGGCAAATCTGCTCAAGGGCTTCGACTTGTCCTGGGGTACGGCTGGTGTGGTCACCATCGCATTGCTCTTCATGCTGCTGCTGGCTTTGGTCAACCTGCGCGGAGTCGGGGAAAGCGTGAAGCTCAACGTCGGACTCACCATCATCGAGGCCACCGGATTGATGCTCGTGCTCTTCGTCGGGCTGTGGGCGTTCACCCGCGGAGGCGACATCGATTTCGCTCGTGTAGTCGCATTCGAAACCGACTCCGAGAAGGGCGCTTTCCTCGCGGTGACCGCCGCGACGTCGCTTGCGTTTTTTGCGATGGTTGGATTCGAAGACTCGGTGAACATGGCCGAGGAGACGAAAGATCCGGTCAAGACTTTCCCCAAGGTGCTGCTGACCGGCCTGTCCATCGCCGGCATCGTCTACATCCTGGTGGCCATCGTGGCGGTCGCGCTCGTACCCGTCGGCACGCTCGCCGCGAGCGATACCCCGTTGGTGGAGGTGGTCAAGGCCGGTGCACCGAACCTGCCGATCGAGGACATCTTTCCGTTCATATCGATGTTCGCGGTGTCGAACACCGCATTGATCAACATGTTGATGGCCAGTCGGCTGATCTACGGTATGGCGCGCCAGCACGTGTTGCCGCCGGTGCTGGGCACGGTACATTCGAAGCGCCAAACTCCCTGGATCGCCATCGTATTCACGACGCTGATCGCCTTCGGCTTGATCATCTACGTGAGCGTATTCGCCACCAGCAACGCGATATCCGTTCTGGGTGGCACGACGTCCCTCTTACTGCTCGCGGTCTTTGCGGTTGTCAACGTCGCGGTGCTGGTCCTGCGGCGCGACGTACGTGACAAGGGTTCGCATTTCAAGACGCCCACCGTGCTGCCGGTGTTCGGCCTGATAGCGTCGCTCTATCTGGTGTCGCCGCTATCCGGACGACCGATGCAGCAGTATGTCGTTGCGCTGGTGCTCGTCGGGATCGGCATCGTGCTGTTCGGAATCACAATGCTGATCAACCGCCAGCTCGGAATCCGGAACCCGGTGATCACGGATCCGACGAAGTTGGGCGCGCCGCCAGAGTAGGTCCGGCCACTCAGAGCGCCTTCCGCCCCGTGCCTGGACGAAGCCAGCACGGGGCGGAGCTTTGTCGGCGGTCCTGGCCCACGCCGCTCAAGGAGTTGGAACGTTGTCCGCGAATTCTTTTGGCGACGTGCTCCCGGCCTGACATGGAGAGGTCACGAGCTCTCGTTCGACCAGTACGTCGTTCTGTCTGCGGGTGACGCTGTTGATGATCGAGATGATCGTGTGCGCACGCAGCAGACTCGCCGGTCCGGCGAGCATATGGGCGAGCTTGAGGAAGCCGACGTACTGCTCGCGATCTGCGGGCACCGAGTTCGTGTAGGTATTCAGTAGGGTACGCACAATCGCGTTGACAGACAGCCGCTTTCCCTTGGCCAGCCACGCCCGATCGCCTGCAGTCGACCAGATCCAGGGCCATCTGATGAGTTGCATCTGACGTGCCTGGAAGGAACGCAACGCTTGGTGTGGTGCAGTTCGACCGCGGTTGCCCAGGATCTCGCCAAGGAGTTGAGCCTCGCACGCCGCTACCGTGATTCCCTGCCCGTAAACGGGATTGAAGCAACACACGGCATCCCCGATGGCGATGAGTCCCGCAGGCCAGTTCCTCAGTCGGTGGTACTCGTATCGCCGGTTGGCGGTGGCGCCGTACCGGTAAATGGATGAGATGGGCGTCAGCATGCTGAGAATGTTGGAGATCCCGCTGTTCAGTGTGTCGGCGAACGCGAGGAATCCTTCCTCGTCGTTGGGCGGGTGGTCCCCCGCGGTGCCCTGAAGGGTGCACAGTAGCCGCTGTCCCTCGATACGCAGCGCAAAACAACCGCGCGTAGTGACTGACGCCTCGGTGAACTCGACCAACAGATCCCAATCGAACTCCACGCCGCTCGGGATGTCGAACATGCGCGTGGCGTAGGCGAGGTTGGCGTCGACGGTGACCTTGTCAGGTTGCGAATAGCCGAGCTGCTGAAGCCAGTCCGGCAGATGTGAGTTGCGGCCCGATGCGTCGACGACGAGGTCGGCATGGATCTCGGTAATCGGGGCGGGCGCGCGGACGCCATGTTCGTGAGTGATGACGCCGACGACTTGGCGCCCGCCCGGCGCGGTCAGCAGCCCCGTCACGACCACCCCGGTCCGGATCTCAACCTCCGGCAAGGCCATGACGCGCTCCCGGATGGCGGCCTCGAGTGCGGGTCTGCTGATCGACTGAATGTCGATACCTGTCTCGGTCGCCGGCGCCTGGCCACGCGAGAAGTGCAGCCGGGCACGCTGCCCGAAGTCGAAGGAGATGGCCCCTCGTTGTGAGAGCTCAGCTCCTATCCCCGGAAACAGACCTTCGGTGATCAGTCGGCTGCGAGCCAGCAGGAGGTGCGGATGCCTTGCTTGTGGTGTACCGCTGCGAAACTGGCCTTCTTCGATTCTGTCTCGCTCAAGTACTGTCACACGGTCGAAGTGATCGGCGAGAACCCTTGCCGCGAACATGCCCGCAATTCCCCCGCCGGTGACGATTGCGTGTTCGCCGCTGTACCGGGTCATACGGATGCCAGCTCTCGCTCGACGGACACTGGATGCCGCTCGCCGTCACGCGGCGCGTACGGCTCATCCACTCGGGCAAGGCCATCATGCCGGGAGTATGCGCGTTTCGCGGCGGTGGTCTGCATCGAATGAGTCATGGCGGTTCGCGCCCACATCCCGATGCGTTCCTGCAGTTGCGTCATTCCCGGCACCAGTCGCCGCGGGACCTCTGTTGCGCCGCGTGCGGTTGCTATCGCGATCACAGCAGCTTGGAACACCTTGTCATCGGGTAGACCGAGCCCGTCGCTGTTGACCTTGCCGAGGAGCAGACGGCTGTAGCCACAGAGCAATCCCGTCACACCCCACCGGGTAAGCCTCGGTAAGGTGCCTTTGCCGGAGCCGACGAGCATCGGTCCAATCGCCGCTTTCAGCGCATCCGCGAGCCGACGCGAATCCTCGTCCGGGTGGAACTCGTAGTCCGATTGAATCCACAGCAGCCGCCAGTTGTCCCGCTCATTCGTCGGCAGGATGTCGGGGTCGATGCCGAGGAGGTAGCCGACGTATCGCCACAGGTGGTACACGGCATCTTTCTCGCGGTCGGTGAAACGCAGGCCGAGGGCTTGCGAACCGACGATGTTGGCGAGGCCGAAAAGCATCAACGTTCCGGCAAGCGTCGACTGATTGACCGGCTCGTCCCACTCCTCGTGGTTCCAGTCGGGCCGCCGGCTCATGCCTGCACGCACCATCGCATGCATCAGACGCACTCGTAGAGTGCCGGTGAACCCGGGCTTGAATCGGTCAAGCGCTCCCGGAGTGGAGACATCCGACGCCCAGGCTGCGGTATCGGACAGTCGCTTCACTGCTTTGCGTTCCAGTTCACCGGTCCCCACAAGGGTTTTCGTAACCCGCGAAGCAAGGTAGCCGCCCATGAGGGCGAGCATGCCCAGTGAAGTCAGCCAGGTGATAGCGCCGGTGCGCCCGATAACCCGCGCAGCCAGTGCCAGTTTGTCCTGGTCGACCCAGTACGGCACGGCGTCCACCTGAGCGAAGAAGGCCACCAACTCCGGCGGTGGCGACTCCACTGCGTCGATGCCGTGCTCGACGGCCGTCTCGAACATCCGTCGGCCCTCACCGGCGGGAAGTCGCCGGAACATGTCGACGACTGCGTCCGCCAGCGGATCACCGAGCTGTGTGAAGCGCAGATACGCGTCGCGCTGCTGTCGAGTCGGCCGGAGGTTGCCTACACCAAGCATCCGAAGGCCAACGCCGACGGGGAATCCCGTCATGAAGGACGGGTCGGTCATCACATCTGACATTGGACGGTGCTCCTGAGTTTTGTGGGCCAGTTGCAAAACATGGGGTGATGCCGGGCGGCATCCGTTCACCGCAGCGTTTCTCGTTTGAATCGCTCATACTCCTCAGTTGTGGGGACCGAATCGAGGAGTTCGTACGTGCCGGCGCCGACCGTGTTGTCCGCGGCTTCGGCAGCCTCATCCATCTTTTCCCGAAGGGCGAGGCGTCCGCGCATGGATGCGACCGCCGCGACTTCCAGAATTTGTTGCGCCAGAATGCGTTCGTTGAAATATGACACGGCTTCGCTCAGGAAGACGCCGGTCGTGGCACCGCCGAATGCCGCCTTTACCCCGATGGTGCGCCGCGGATTGAACACTTGGTAGCTGCGCTGTTCGAAGGGAAGCTCGTTGTCGCTGGACCGTTTCACCGTGTTTCCGTTCTGTAGCTTGTCAGCGGGTGTGCGCCCGGCTGCGGGACATGAGGGCCCTTAGGCCGGGAGTCTGCGGTGTTCCGATTGCCTCCATGAGGTCGTAGACCAGGGCCGCACGGCCTTCGTCGCTGACCGTTTTCATAGCGACCTCCCAGAGGTCCTCGCGCACTCGATTCACCTGAAGTCCCAACCGCGCCGTGTGGTACGCGGACACGCTGTCGCCCGCAGTGGCTTGGCGGGTCGCCAGCTCGAGTGCCGTGTCAGCGCACAGATCGATCAGTCGGTCTTTGAGGAGAACCGCCGATCGCCATCGGTAGGCATCATCGGGGATGTCGGCGAATGGTGCACCGCGGATGAGTTTCACTGCAGCGTTGAGCTTTTCAGTACTCGCGACGGATACGTCGTGGCCGACCAACTGCTGGAACTCCTTCCAGTCGCAGTACAGGTCGACGTTCAGCAGATTGTGCGGGTCGGTCGTGATTGGGTCGGTACCACCGAACATCCGGCGGATCTGGGTCCGGAGCTGGCGGCGGTTGGGGGGTTTGATGTCGAGTATCTGATCCCACTCGGCAGTGGTCAGCCCGCCCGAGGTGGCCAGCGCCATCAGCGCCTCGACTGGTTTCCTGGCGCCCATCCGAGTGACAGCTCCGTGTAGGACATGCTCGCCGGTTTCCGCGTCTTCACCCAGCGCATACGTACTGCCGAGTGCATACAAACCTTGTGGCTTAGCGGGCGTCACGGGTGTCCTGTGCGTCGATTCGTCGGGGGGCTGTACATTCCCATCGGGAGTCACTGCGGCGGACAACGAAACCGCCAAGGCCGACCACGCATCATCGGTCAGGTGCAGATACCGCCACAGTGGCCAGTACCGATTGGCCACGTAGATTCCGGCCACCTCTCCGTCGAGGAGTAGTGCGTTGCCATGGGTATCGGGGTGCATGGAAACGGTGATGGGTGATCCGTCCAGCGGAGCCGCTGACGCAGTGGTGAAACATATGGTGGGAGACGAAACTTCAGGCTCGCCGACGTGCCTGATTCGACTACCGACCGGCAGTGCCACAGCCTCATCGTCGATGAGAACTTGCGCCTCGGGGGTTTTCGACAGCACCTGCATCAGCCAGGAGCGCATGATCGGCGTTGCCGCGCCATCGATGCCGACGGCCCGCGCGGCGGCAAGGTTGATAATGAGAAGCTCATTGCGAGAGGTGATTCCGGCGACGACATGATGCTCGGCGGTGGCACTGTGTGGCATCCTCGGCGGATCGAAGGCGTGCTGCCAGCCATTGGGCACTTCAATCCAGCCGCTTTCGGAAGGTGCCGCATCTGGACTGGTCGGATAGGCGGTTATGGTGCCGTCGCTGGTGTCGACTGTCGCCGCGATGACCGCCGCTGGGCCAAATGCGTCGGTGAGCATTCTTGCCACGTTCTTCAGTCCGCCGTGGCCGGCGAGCAGCCATCGGATCATCGCCTCGGCACGATGATTCACATCGCCGCGGCTCTCGGCCGGGCCAGAGATGTCAGGGGAGGTCGATGTCTGCAATGTCATGAGCCTGCCGGTAAAGCTCACTCGCTCGGTCGGCGACTTCCCTGCCGACTTCGGCAAGCAGTTCGGTGATCTCCTGCGCAATGGACGCCGGACTCTTCGTGTCGAGTACGCCGGGCTTGAGCCAGAGATCGGTCAGCTGTCCGGTGAGATCTACCTTGATCGCGATGTCGGCGTCTTTCGACATTCGCTCGCCGGTGATGGCCGACATCTTGTCGCGGTAGGTGTACAGGCGCTCAGTAAGAGCGTCGGCGCGATCCAGAGCACGCTGCACCTCGGGGTGGATGACAACGCTCATGCGCGGATGTCCGGTCGGAAGGACGCGGCGCCCGCGCTGTCTTGCGCTTGAGTGCCGACGACGGTGCTGCGCAGTGCGTACGCAGTTTGCGCGTTGCGGTCGGCGAATGCCGTTCCGGCCGCGAGCTTTTGCTCGAGGAAGCCCTTTACCGCAAGATAGGTGTTGTAGTTGACGAGGCCATGTGTGGCGAGGTAGCGCTCCGCGAAGTCGGGATCTGCCTTCGCCCAGTCCGCTACCTGGGATGCGTTCAGCTCATGTTCTCCGGCGAACTTCTCCAGTTCGGAGTAGTCGACCTCGTAGACACCATGGGACGCGGCGGGTGCGTCCTCGTCGGAGTTGGCCAGAAGCTTGTCCGATATGTCGCCACCCTCCTGGTCACCGCTGTCCGCGTTGTGAAGTACCGGAGGAAACCGGTTGCCGGGGTTGGGGATCCACACGCCGGGAGTGAGTTCCGTATACCCTCTTCCTGGGTCTGCCGTTCGGATCGCGGAAAGATCGAGCGGGATCTCCGGAGGAGAACCGTCGGCCAGTTCCGGCTGGGGTATCCAGACTCCCGGCCCCAGTTCCATATAGCCGTTGGGGCCGAGTTCTCCCGGGCTCGTCGTCTTGATCTCGGCAAGATCCACGAACTTGCCCGAAGATTCCGGTTCGAACGTACCGGGATGCATCTGATTCGTTCCTGGGCTCGGAACCCATACTCCGGGGCCGAGCTCTTGGTAACCGTACGGACCCAATTGGCCTGGCGGTTGCCTGACGATATCGGAATAGGCGAGAGGGAAGGCCATGGCTGCCTGTGTCCTTTCGTAGGTCGATGGTGGTCGATGTCAGGATTGGCCTGCGGCGATTCGTTCTTGTTTGGTGGTCCGCGTCGCCGGCGGTATCTCGGGTGACGCGGCGAACGGTGAGGGGGGCGCCGGCTGCGGCTCGGGAGATGACTCCGCGTCTGCACGCGATGCAGGTGCCGTCGACGGCCGTGGTGGTGAATCGTGTTGCCCGGTATCCGGTTTCTGCGGTTCTGGTTGCGACTGGTCAGCCGGTGGTGTGCCGGCTGTCGGTCCGTTGTCGTTGGGCGGTTCCGGGACACTGCTGGGCGGCGGTGTCGACGGGTCGATGAGCGGGGGAGCCGACGTGGGACTCGACAGGGTCGGATCGACTTCCCAAGGACGATAGAATCCGTGAAATCCCGTGCTGTCTTTGAGTGCCTCCGCGACAGTGACAACTTCGCCGGGCTGGCCGGGTACCGCAAGCAGTCCGGGTCCGACTGCGACCATCGTCTTGTCCTGCCACTTCGCGATGTCGCCGGCCTGCAGATCACTCGGGTCAACTTTGGCGCCGGGATTCTTGCCATCCGACGGGATTTCGACTCCGGTGTCCGCGTATGCCTTTTGAGCCGCGTCACCACTGCCGTCGTTGTCGGCAAGCGCATTACGTGCAGCTTCCGCCGCCTGCGCGTTAGGCGCTTCGATCTCGCGTCCGTCCGGCAGGGTTACTGTCGTCTTCGGCGCCGGTGTACCGGCCGCAACTGCCGAGACCGGCTGAGCCGTACCGTCGTTCTCTCCTGTGGCAGCAGCGTGAACGGCGGGAGCGTGCTGCGGACTCTGAGTGGGCGTGACAGGTGGCGCCAGCGGCTCGACCGCCTTGTCGCGCTCCTCGTCATCTTTCTCGTCATCCTCGTCGTCTTCGAGTCGGTCGATGGGCTTCGCGGACGCACCGATGGATGCACCGAGATTGCCCAGACCGCCCAGCCCCGACAGCGCTGATGACAGTGGATTGGTCAAACCCTGGCCGGCGGTGTTGGCCCAAGTGTTTGCACCAAGCCCGGCAGCCAGACTCGGCAGCAATCTGCTGACCAAATCATCAGCGTTCTTAGTTGTCGTGTTTCCGGTGGGGGTGACTGGGCTCGACGGGTATTGGCCCGTACCCATCGGAGATACGCCCGTCCCGTTGTCCATCGGAAACACGCTGGTGCCGTTGTTCAGTGGGACACCGCTATCGGACGGCCAGGAGGTGCCGGCCATATCACCCCCAGGGGTACCCGGGAGATCACGCACCGCCGCGGCCGCATCAGCGACCGTCTTCTTTGCGCTTTCGATCAGCCGCGTCTCAGCGGACAACAAATTGGTCCAGTCACCGTCAGCGAGCGTGGTCACCTTGGTGTTGAAATCCCTGATAGCCGAGTCAATAGCGCGCTTACCCTCGTTCCGGTCGAACTCGGAATCGGCGATCGCCTTGTTGAATGCTGTTACTGCATTGTTGAACTCGGCCGCGAGAACCAAGAACTGCGCTTTGACGGCGTCATAATTGTCGATGCCGCTGCCAGTGCCATGGTTGACGTTGAACGGAAACTCAGGTAGATCGCCGCCGACCGGCTGTCCCTTGCCGAACATCTGGTAGAGCTCTACCAGGATGGCCGTCATCTGATTGGGGATGTCAGGATCGGCTTTCGTCGCCCAATCCGGGTAGACCGGCTTCTCCATGTCGCCCGTATCGACCGGTGATGGCCCTACTTTGGGTGTTCCGCCATCTCCCGCCGCGCGGTCTCTATCGAAGTTAGGCGGCGGACTATCGACCTGCGGACCAATCTGATGGCCGTCCTTGTCGACGGGAAACCATTTGCCGTTCAGTTGGTGGTAGTCGGCAGGCGTTACCGGCACACCGACCGGCTTGCCGTCGGGTCCGCGCAATGCCACTGTGCCATCGTTGTTCTGAATCCACGTCTGGTCCGTGTCGGTATTGCGGTAGACAATGGTGCCGTCGGTCGGCAACCGCGTTCCGTCGCGGAACACCAAGTGGCGGTCTTCGGTATTGATATCGGTGTCGTAGCGAATATTGGGGTCGCCGAATGCGATACGGGCTTTCTCAAGCACCCGGTCCCAGTAGTCGTCGCCGGTACCGATATGCCACGATTGACCCGGCGGGCGCCAGCCAGGATCGAAACCGTTATTTTCGAGCGGGTTTTTTAATCCGAGGAGCGTAGGAATTTTGTCCCAATGCGTGAGTTCGTCGAACTTCCGCGCAGTCATCGTAGCCTCCGAGCGTCACGATCCGCGGGCACGTCACAACCGACGGTCACGGAGATCTCATGTTCACCAGAATTCGGCCCCGGCACCTCCCACATGGAGTGCGATACGTGACCGCGGCTCGGCTTCCCTACCGTCGTCCAGATTTCAGACAATTTGAGCCCCACGGGATTCCGCAGGTGTGATGATTCGCTTCACCACCGCGTCAGCTGGCATGGTGGATATCTTCACGACGTCGCCGGTCTGTGGAGCATGGACAACCTTTCCGTCGCCAAGGGCGATCTGTACATGCTCTGGACCGCGCCCGGTGAACCTGCTGAACACCAGATCACCAGGTTGAGCATCGGCCGGGCTGACCCGCTGCCCGAGGTTGATCTGGTCATAAGTGGTGCGCGGCAACGTCTGTCCGGTTTCCTGTGCATAGGCCCATTGGACAAGGCCGGAACAGTCGAAGCCGCCACCTGTCGGGCCTTTCGAATTGCCGCCACCCCACCTATAAGGCAGGCCCAAGGCCGTCAATGCCCGCTCGGCGACGTCTCGACCGGCCTCCGAGCCTCGCCCGCGGCTTGAGCCTGTTGTCATCGCCTTGGAGTAGCCGGGGTCGGCGGTTGACGCCAGGCCGCTCATCGCCTGCAGCGGCGAAGCTGCCGACATCATGGGTGCCGCCCCGCTGCCCAACGCTTGCGCACCGGAGCCGAGGGCGTTGGCGACTTGACCTGCTTGGCCGAGTCCGAGCATCGATGCTTTCGCCTGTTCGTAATAGCGCTGCGCCAGTGCATCAACCACGACCCGCCGAAGTTCGGCCTTCGACGGCTGCGGACGTACCGCCTCGGCGCCGTCTCCGACGGCGATCGCCTTGGCTTGCAGCACACCGAGCTGTCCCAGCGGGGTGCCCTCGACAGGCGCAAGTTGATTGCGTCGATCGACGTAATCGACACCGGCAGCAGTCAACGAATCGCGGGCCGCAGTGACATCAGCGACAGACTGGTTGATCACCGGAACCAGCGATGGATCGAGCGTCGCGAGTTCGGCGGCGATTTTGGCCTGGCCCGCACGATCATCGACCAGGGCGTCGATCACCTCCCCCAACCCGCTCGGCAGCACATCAAGCCGCCGCTGAACGCCGGCAGGCACCGTCGAAGGCGTCGGCGCCATCACCGGCTCGCCCTCGCCGAGAAGGTCCCGGAGCTGACCCAAGACGGCAACAACTTCGTCAGACAACGGAACCCTCCTTTCCCCATACAGGTGAATATTTCCACTATTGGTAAGTTTGGGCAATTCCTCCGCGCATCAAATGTGGGCCGTCACGTCACTCTTGGACCGTGCCGCGGCTGGGAAGCGAACCGAAGATCGAGTCGATACCCGGGTCGTCGACTTGCCGCCACGACGGCGCCCGATAACTGCGCGAGGTCGGGTCGTACTCCGGATGGTCGTCAGCCTTGAGCAGCGGCAGTGTCTGGTAATGACTGAACGGCTGCCGGAGACTGTCCGGCGGCATGATGACGCCCCGGTCGTAGAGGCATACCGAGGGCTTCAGGTCGGTGACGACATCCGCCTCCGCTGGGTCCAACGGCCGCAGCGGGTTCGGCATGTAGAACGCCTGCGCCAAAATGTCGCGTCCGGTCGCGGGGTCATACGCGAGGCCACGCTGCCGCACTGTGAGTGGTTGTGTCTCGCTGCAACTTTGGAACCGCAGACGACTGGCGAAGATCTTGTCGGCCGCGCCATCCAAGAACGCGAGATCGTCGCTCTGCGCCGTTGCCAAACAGTGCATACGCAGGTCACCGCCGCTGCGGAGCAGATCGGCCAGCTTGTCGAAGGTCGGACACCTTTGGGGCTCGCTTGGTTGCTTGGTGGCATCGTAGAACCGGTTCAAAGTGACTTCGAGATCAGCGAGGTCATCGATCACCAACAGCAACGGTTCTTTGCTGGACATGGCTTTTCGACTTCGCTTGTGAATCTCGCGCCGAGTCGTCATCTCCCGGTAGAGAACGTTCACGACGGCGATCGCCTCATGCGACTCGGTGAGTACCGACACGACGTTAGGGAAGTTGCGGTAGCCGACAAGCTCACCGGCTGTCACGTCGACGACGAAGATGCGCCATCCGAGCCGCGCGGCCGAGGCGATCAAGCTACGGATGGTAGAAGTCTTGCCGGATCCGGCCGGACCGACAATCAGACTGTGCGGATGATGCGCCGGCCGCCAAGAAACGACAGCGCTGTTGCTGTCGACCGCCAAGGGGATGGCGGCGGCATCGTAGAAGGCGCGCACATATTCGATTTCGCTCGCGGCCGGCACAATCGGCGGGAGGACGCGGGTCGGCAGTTCTCGGCGTAGTTCGAACACTGCGATCGCGTTGACGTGGTCCCAACGGGCAGCGCGCCAGTTGCCCGGCAGCAGCTCACCTATTTTGCGTTCGATCGTCTGTGGTCGGCTAGTACCGGCCAACTGCGCTGCGACCTTGTGTCGGACAGCGAAGCGGACGAGGTCGCCGCTCGTGCTGTAGTCGGTGTCGGTTACCGTCGCACCCTCGCCGAACAGGCTGACGTTGGAAATCTGTTGCCGTAACCGACGTACCACAGGCGGTTCGGTTATATCGCTGACGACGGTTGCCGCGATGAGTTGGTCGACGCTCGAGAAGTCCAAGCTGTAGTGCGCACCGGCGGCTTCGTCGAGGCGCTGGCTCAGCTTGTCGGTATGGAGCTCCTCTCGACGGCCACTGTAAGCGAGCATGATCGTCTTGGGCCGAGCGGGGCGGACGTCTGATGCCGCGTTCCACTCGGAGATCGCGACCACGCGGTATCGGGGCAGCGCGTCGAATCCCAGATACGGCAGAAGAGTTGATTCCAGCTCATTGAGGTACTGCACCTTGGTGCGGTGTGTTCGCAACCGTCCGCGCATCCAGTCGCCTACCACGACTGCTGCGATCGCCGCGAACGCCACAGCGAGATAGTCCGGCGTAAACGGGATGCCCAACAACGTGATACTGCCGAAGAGTCCGGCGCAAAGCGCCGCCACCGGTGCGAAGACCGGAGGCAGCGGACGTCGGTCATACGGGCGGTGCACCACCGGCGGCGCCAAAACCTGCACCACGGCAAGACCGGTAGTGATCACCGCAACGAGCACAGCCAGCAGGGCGACGGTCGTCACCGGGGTCGGCCCGACGCCGAGAGGTTCACCGGCCGGAACAGTGAACATCGGTGCAGTGCTGAAGTATTCGTTATGCAACGCCCAGGAGCTAATGTCGCCGACAGCGCGGCGCCAGGCCAGAACCACCAATAGGATCCCGGCGATCATCAGGATCACGATCGGGCGTCGATTGGCACGTTGCGGGTCGGCAGTCATGGCTCAGTACCCGCGGGGCGCGCGACGGGCGTCTGCCTGCTGAATTTTGTGCGTCAGATCAGACCCGTCCGGTGACACGTCATAGCGCGACATCATGTAGTGGATGGCGGCAGCCGAGTTCGATACGGGATTAAGGATGTTTCGCTCGGTTCCCTCTCGCCAGTGCGCATCAAAGGTGGGGCCGATGGTCTGCATCAACCCCTGAGACGGGGTGCCCTTGGCAGCGTTGGAGTCCGAGCGGTTGACGGCATTCGGATTGCCACCGGATTCCCGGGCGACCATCGTGCGCAGCCCGGGCAGCCAGTTCGCCACCGCACGCGGATCGGTGATGCCGTTGGCTGCCAACGCCTGGATGAGCCAGGAGTCAACCCGGTCTCGCGGTTGGACCTTCTGCCTGTTGCCGTTCGCGTTATGGGGATTGAGGTCACCGACATACTGGCCCGCCAAGGATTGGATCTTGCCCGCGTTGAGCGCGTCCTTGCCTGCGGTGTCGGCGAGGACCGCGCCCGCCTGTTGCAGGCCCTGACTTATGGCATTGAGAACGGCCATCTGCCCCACCGGCGTGTTGGATATCGGGCCGAGCGCTTTAAGGTTGCTTCTGACCTGGGCGACGATGCGTTCAATCTCGTCGCGGCCTTTGGTGGAGTTGTTCGCGGAATCTGCGAGTACCGCCCGCAACTCCTTGTCGAGACGATCGAGAGCTTGGGCTTGGCGCGTGTACCCGTCCGTCTGTGACTGATACGCAGCCGCCGGTTGCCCGGCCATAGCAGTCTCGGCATCAAGCGATTCCAGCCGGTCCAGTACGTCCGGCGGTAGGCCAGATGACGACGGCAGCTCGGGAGTGCCCTGCCCGTATGCGGCAAGAATGGTCGCGAACGGCGCGAGCAGACCCGCACCGCTGGCCAGCAATGATGCCGGGATCCCGAGCGCTGCGGTTATCGCGGGCGTCGCGAGACCGGTCGCCAGGTTCAATGCTTGCCCGGGATCCATCCCCGGCGCGGCGGGTTCCGGTTCCTGTTCGCCTTCGGCAGCTTCCGGATCCGCCGGTTTCGCCTCTGCTGGAACGGGACCGGCGGCGGCTGGCGGCGTGCCATCAGCCGCAGCCGGGCTGACCGCACCAGGCACTCCCCCGACTGCGCTGGATGCCGCAGGCGCTGCCGCCGGTCCCGTGGTTGTTGATGCTGTGGTGGCCGCATTGGCGGGCACGGGCTGTGACGTCGACACCGGAGTTGCAGTGGCTGGACCAGACCCGGCTGGGCTGACCGGCAGGCGCGGCGCAACCGCCGTCGATGTACGGCTCCGATTGTCGTTGGGATTCAATCCGATCGGGGCCGGCGGTGCGGCCAGATCGGTTGCGGTTCCTTCTTCGTTGCTCACGTACCTGCCTCGAGGATCGGCCGTTTGATGATGACATTTCCGGTTGGCAACTCCGCCAGGCGAATCGCCTGTTCAACTGCGTTAGCGTCGACTCCGAGGGTGGAAGAGATCGCGATCATCACCGATACCGGACCGTCGGTCGCCGTGAAGTCGTAGAAGACGAGATCGCCTGGACTGACGAACTGCGGGTCCACCCGCTCGCCGACCATGATCTGCTCGCCGATCTCCGACGGGAGCTCCAGTACTCCACCGCTCGCCCGGAAGTACACGTATCGAACGAGATTCGCCGCAGAGAAGCTACCTTCGGTCGGTCCGTCCACCGTCCCGCCGTCCACAGTTGACCGCAGACCGACCTGCTCGTTTGCCGCCACCGCCGCCTGCTCTCCCAGCTCGCCACCCGGGTCCGTTATCGGCGGCCCCACGACCGGCCCGTCTTTGACAGCGGATGCGCACGCCGCGGTCTTGGTGTCCAAGGTGGGCGGAACAGACAGGCTCGCATATGGATTCGATGGTGTCGTGCCTGTCGTGGTCGTGACGGTGGTTGTAGCGGTCACGCGGGTGGTTGAGGTCGGCGTGGTGACAGTCGTGGTGACGGGTTGTAACGCGGTGGTCTCCCATTCCGGGGCGCCGACGCGCGCACTTGACACCACGATTGCGGCGGTGTCGCCGACCGAATAGCCGAGGCGCGACTCGCATTGGTAGGCGAACTGCTCGCGATCCTGGTTGCCACGCACGGTCACGGCAATCAAGACGAACAGTCCGATCAGTGCAGCGACCACCACAACAGCCGCCACACCGAGGATCACCGGCCAGCCGACAGCACCTACTACTCCAGCCCCCGCGGTATAGGCCGCCTTGGCCTTACCGACACGCGCCAGAGCGCGTGTCAGCGAGCCAGCACCGTTGTCGCCGTTGCCCTTTGGCGGAAGAGTCATGACGTTCCCCTGGGCGGCATCGACCCCGGTGGGCTGGTCTGCGGCTGCCGATCAGACGGTGACGGAGTCGTCCGAGGCAGCGGCTGGCCCGTCGGCTGTTGCTGGACAAACGACGGTGCCGGCGGCGCAGCGGCGTCCGTCGGCGCAGGCGGTGCGGCACCGTTACCGGGTACGTTTGACGCAGCGCCGTTGCCCGATGGTGCGGGTGGCGCGGCACCGTTGGCGGTACTCCGTGGCTGACCGCCTGACGTCGGTGGATTCGGTTGCTGTCCCCCGCCGGTCGCTGCGGTCGGCGGAGCCGGCTGCGTGGCGCCCGTGGCGGGTGCCCGCGGCGGGGATTGCTGTCCGCCGCCCTGCGGGCTGTTCGACTGCGGCGGTGAGGTCGGCCCACCAAGTGGCGGATTCGGCCCTCCGCCCGGTGAGTTCGGCGGCGGCGGTGGCGCAGCGGTCGGCCCCCCACCTGACGGGTTCGGCCCCGCCTGCGGGCCGAGTGCCGACCGGATGTGATTCACGCCAGCGGCGACACCGTCGGCTTTCTTGTCGCGCTCCGACGCGGCTTTGGCGGAACTCGCGTCATCCAGTCCTCGGTAGAGAGTCTGCATTGGTCCGGCCGGGTAGAACGACGCGAATCGGCGCATCACCTTCCCGGCGGTCGGTGACGCTTTATATATTGCTTCGCCGGTAAGGGTTCCGGTGATTCCGAGGGTTAGTGCGGTACCCACTCCGTGCCTCGGCTCGTTGTACAGGAAACCGCCCGGTATATAGGAGGATTTCCCGCCGCCACCCCCGCCGGGTGGTGGTTTGGTCGCACCCAAACCATCCAGGATGTTGTCGGCGATCGACTCCGCATTCTTGCGGCGGTGACGCCCGAGCTTGTAGAACAGCCACATCATCATGCTCGTCAACGTGATCGATGAGATGGTGGAGACGATGACGTTGGCCTGCTGTCGGAATATCGTGCTGAACATCTCGCCGACGAACATGGTGGCCGTCACGTAGGCGAACATGGCCAACGCGGCGAAAGCGAATTCGACTGCCGCCGTGTAGATGCTGCGTTGCCCCGGACCTGGAATCAACCCCACGGCCAAGCCCCACATCATCTTGAGCGCACTTACTATGGCACGCATGAACTCCGCGATGATCCGAAATGCGGTGGTCACGGCATAGAGCAGAAATACGGTCATAAATGCCAGCAGCAACAACCCTGCGCCGACTTGGCCGGCGCCGGGGTTGTCCGCGCGGGCCTTCATGCCGGCCGAGTTTGGCGCCCCGCAATCGCGGACATTGTCTTTGATGCGGTCGGCCTCGCCGGAATTGACACCGGAACTCCACGCCGTGGCACATGCCGGTGTGTCATCCGGCAAAGCGCCGAAGTTCAATGCTTGCAGCGGTCTGCGCACGAGGTTCGTCGCCAGCATGCCCTCGAGCTGCCCCAGGGTGTCGGTGGCGTGACCCGAACTCACGGCAGAATTCGTGGCTGCCGAAATCGCGAGATCGCGGCCCTGCACGATGGGTCCGTCATCGGAGACTGCCCAGCTGACCGGTGAATACGCGACCGCCCCGGCTACCAAGGCGACAAGCAGGGCGGCCGAGGCCTGACCGACGGCCTTGGGCATGTCGCCACGGATGACGGTCATCGCGATGACCACTGCGGCGATGAGTCCCGCGACGACCGCTACGCCTGGAAGGATCTGGCTTGCGTACGCCTGGGTCCCTTCCGCCATCGGCAGCACCAGATCGCGTAGAAAGCCGAAACTCAGTATGTACACGAGCAGCCAGATGGCGAACCCGCCGATGGTGACGAAGATAGCTCCCTCAAGACTCAGAAGGCCGCCCATGAGAGCGTTGCCTGGCTTGAAGAGGCCGCCGTGGTCAGTCGCAACTTGGTAGTCCCACAATGAGACTCCGTAAGAATCGGTCACCGGGAGCAACGCACCCAGTACTGCCATCTCACCGTAGGCGTGCGCTTCGGCGGGAAACATCAATCCGAAAGCGGCCAGTGCGATGTACAGCGCCACCGGCAGAAGCGTGAAGTAGCGGAGCCGAGAGGCACTGCAGAACAGCCACATTCGAGATACGCACTGTCCGAGCACCGGCAACGCGGGATCCCATGAGTGGGGCAGTCGGACACCGATCTTGATGAGGAACAGGTCGGTGAACGAGGGTGCCTCGACAGGACGGGAGCCGGACGTCACTGTGCCCCGACCTTCGGGGTCGTGATGATCGCGGTCTGCCGGTCGACGCGGGCGGGCCCGAGGATTTTCCCGCGACCGATGCGGCCACGGCCATCCGCGATGAAGCACTCACCTCGCCGGTTCGGCTCGACGTACTCCTTTCTGCCGATCGGCGGTGACGTGTTGTGGCGCAACTGCTTCACCAGATATCGGTCGCGCTCGATATCAGCGCCCAACCATTCCAGCGTGTTCTGCGCGAGGGTTTTGTCGCGGTGGCGGAACCCGAACCGGTTCGGAACCAGATCGAGCGCGACACCGGCATAGTCGGCCTTGGGGTCGTGGGAAGCCAGGATGATGCCGGCTTGCGTCTTGCGGCCGTCTCGAACGAACTCCTCGACGATCTGCTGCCCGACGGTCGATGTGGTGAAGTGATACGCCTCGTCAGCGATCAACGCGCCGAACCGGTCCCGGTTGCTCATGAACTGCTCGCGTGCCAGCAGACCGACCAGTTCATACAAGGTGTGGCCCAGGCGTTTACGCCACGGCAAGTTCGCGTAGGCATGCGACAGGGTGAGTTCCTGAGGTTTGGGCAGCGACAACGTGTGGGTCCGGACAATCGTGGCGGTGGCGCCCATGGGCATGGGCGGCAGGCCGCGGCCAAACAGAACCGGTGCTTCGGCGGCGTCCATCGCGTCGGCAATTGCCCGGTGATCGTCGGCGTCACGGCCAGTCGTTGTGGCGCCGACGAATGCGCAGTGGTCTCGCAGATCGGCCAGGGTGTGCAGACCATGGGCCGCGCGGGCATCGGTGCGCAGCAGTTTCGACATCAGCTTGCCCTGTGCCGAGGTGGCCGGGATGTTGAGCAACGGCAGGATCGTGTCCAGCGCGACCCGGCGGGCGAGGGTCGGATCAGTGAAAATCTGCAACGGATCCCACGTGTAACTGGGATCGCCGAGGTCGGTAATCACCGAGTTGGGGATCGAGCGTGCCAGCGGTTCGTACTCTCCGGCCTTGGAGCGGTCGATAGCCAGGAACTGGCCACCGAGGTCGGCAATGATGAAGCCACATGTCATCACGAAATAGCTCTTGCCGGCCCCGAGTTCGCCGGCAACCGCGATCGCGGGCGATGTGTCGCGAAGTGCCTTACCGAGGAAGTTGAAGTGCAGCGGTTCGAACTGACCCGACAAGAGATTGACTCCGATGACCGGACCGGTGTCATCGAGCAGACGCGCGGTGGTGAACGGGACTACCCCGGCCCACGATCGGCTGGACATCAGGTGCTCGTAGTCGCCGTATGCCGGGTCTGCGGAGGCGCCCGGATTGAACATCTGCCAGAGTTTGCGTTGGCATCCGCGCGGTGCCGTGAGCTTGATGCCGAGCTTGCGAAATCGTGCCTTGAGTGCCGCGACCTGACGCGACATCTCGGCTTCGGTCGTTGAACCCACCGCCAGCGCAACGGTGAAATTGACCTCTTCGGCGTTTTCATTGTCGGCGAGTTCTGCGTTGTACTCGGCAAGTAGCCGCACCTTGTTCTGCAGTTCCTGCGAGTGAAACCCGACCTCGAGGTCACGCTGATGAAGTTGCACGCTGATCTTCCTCAGCGTCTTCTCGTTCGCCTGCATGGCAGCTTCACGGTCGGTGCGCCGTACTCGCATCGCCCAGTCCACGCTGACGTCGGCAATTCCGTCGAGCACGGACAGGAACTCGCTGCCTCCCGGAAACCACATGCCTTCGGTAGGGAACGACGATGGAACCAGGATGCTCTGATAGCTCGTGACGACATGGCCATCGTCGAGACGGACCATCGCCTTGAGCATAGGGTCGAAGCTGCGCCACCACGGCTTGTCCGTGCGTGCGCCCTCGTCCAGTACCCCCGGGCGGAAATCAGTGTGGGGCGGAACAGATCCCGGTGCGGCACGAACCGGATCGCGCGGCATAACCTCCAACGCCGCACCCCGCATCAGGTGGTGGTTCCACAGGAACGGCAGCAGACCTTCGGGAACCGGCGCGAATTTGAAGATGTTCTCGGGATCGATCGTGGCGATCAGCTGGTCGGCCTTATCGAGAAACGGCCGGAACTCCGCTGGAGTTGCCCCGAAGTCGTCCGACACCTTGCCCATTGGGAACGTGGCCGTGTAGATGCGGGTCGTCGGCGCGATCGCGGCCGTCCGGTGGTACGCCGCGACTGCTTCCTCGACGTGGTCGGGGTAGCGCTCGAGATCGACCTGGTCCAATGCTCGGTGCATGACATCGACCAGATCCATCGGCGCCTGGATACCGACAAACAGTGTGCGGTCAGGTACGGCCAGGATCAGCGACTCGTGTTCGTCTTGAACTGATTCCTTGTCTTCGGGCGGGCGCAATCCGTAATCGAGCGGATCGATGAAGAATGTGGCTGTCACTGTCCCGGCGTGAGTCAGCTGCAGGTTTCGGAACCGGGCCTTGGTCGGCTGCTGCAGTTTCACGGCGCGACCTCGCCATTGGTCCCGCCCAAGGATTCCGCTTGTTCGGCGACGAGAAACGCACCACCTGCCCGCTCCTGGCGAGCGAGTTCCTCGACAGCGACGACCGTGGGCTTGCGGTCGACGAGCAACATCACCAAACGCGTCACTCGGGTGGTCACCGGCACGTTGTCATAGGGCACCAGGCTCAACGCAAAGGCGACGCCGACGCCGACTGCGGCCCCCACCGCCAGGGCGGCCAATGCGTTGACGGGGAAGGCGATAGCAACGAAGCCCGATGCGGCAAAACACACCAACACCGCCACGACCTGTTCGATGGGCCGGGCTCCACCGATGAGTCGCCGACCACCGGGCAAACGCCCGACCCAGGTACGGAACCGGCGGCTTCCGGTGGCGACTTTGACAACGCTCACAGCAGACCTCGCGGCTGGGCCGGTTCAGTGCTAACGGCCGGTGATCTGTGCACCGGTTTCCCTGCCGACGTCGAGGAGTGTCGGAATCAGCGCGAACGCCGCGCCGCCGACAATGATCATTCCCACCGCGGTCGCCATCTTGACGGGGTCTTTGCCATTCTCTCCGAAGAGATTCGTGAAGAAGTAGTAGATCGCCCAGATCACCAAGATGCTCGCGCCCGCCCGTCCGATCACGAGTGCGAGGTTGTTGAGGAAAGTCTCGACGCTGGTCATCCTGTGTCCTTTTGCTGGGTCGGCAGTGATCGGGTACGTCAGCCGCGCGTGGGTGTGGGCGGGGCGACGGTGGTTGTGGTGGTGGACTCGGTGGGCTCGCTCGGCTCGGATCGGTTGAGCTGCACCTCGGGTGTAGGAGCGATATTGCTGACCTGCCAACGTCCTTCGACCGCGCGCATCGTCAACGGGTAGTGCAACTCGGTGAGGGTGTAGTTCTTGGTTCTGGCGATCACCGTGACGTACACCTGCGCTGTTGCCGATTCGTTCGGATCGTCGGGGGAATCGCTCTTCACGTCGACCGCATCCACTCTCAGGTACGGCGGCGGTTCGATCGGGTGCTCTATCGAGTCGGCGGTGAGATATCGCGCGAAGTCGGAACCGCCGGTCAGATAGGCCGTGACGAAACCGGTGGCGGCTTGGGCAAGTGGCGCGTCGAGCGGAATCTGGTTGCGGTAGTTCAAACGCACGTCGACGCCGGGTTGCGGCGCCGCGATTTGCGCAGGCAGGTCAGTCGCACGGCAGGCGCCGTCGAGCATGGTGACCGCGACCTGGTAGTAGGACCGGATCTCGTTGGTCGTGTTCTCGCCGTTGACAACTCCTGACACAACGACGGTCCACAGCGACAGTCCCTGGTCCTCGGCGTAGCGCTGCTTGACATAGGTCACGTCGGGATCAGCGAATGCCGATGCGACGGGCGGCAGTTGGAGATCCTCGGCGGTGACGTATGTGTTCAAAACAGCCTCCTCGCCACGCTTGGCGGTCAGGTACGCGGTGACGAACTCGCGCGCGAATGCCTTCACCACCGTGGAATCCGGCACGCTGCTGTCCCCCGGGGTGGCGCCCTGGTCGACGCCCCGGTCCGGAAGCACCGCGAAGACCAGAGAGATCACCGCGTACAGGCCACCGACGACCGCCGCGATGGCGACCAGGCGTTCCTTGACCTGCTCGCCATCCAGGGGTCGGACGAACTTGGCGAACTGTTCCCTTTGAGAGGGAAGTTTACCATTCACGGTAAATATTGTGTCACACTGACCGGTCATGTGTCGCGGTCAATCGGGCAAACGCAGCGTCGGCTTCGGCGCTGTCGAGGATCAACCGCACCAGGGCCGCCCGAGCTTGGTGATTGAAAGGGTTGTCGTGCAACTCATCACACGCCACCTTCATGCGGCGCGAGTAGGCACGCACAGTGGCGATGTCCGGGCTGATGTCGAAATTCGTGAAGCGGCTGTTTCTGCGTCGATTCATGCAGACCCCCTGTCCTCGGATGGCCGTGTCGGTGTGAGCGCGTGTCCTACCTCTCCTAGTACCGCCGCCGGTTGGAGGTTTCCGTCGCTTGCCACCCGGACCGATCGGGACGATGCTCCGGCGCCGGCATTCATGGAGTTCCGTCGAAAAGACTTGAACGATTGCGCGCTCCGACCGCGTCGCACCGCGATCGTTCCCGGTCAGGGCGGTGATCCGCGCGGGCGATATGGCCGACATCACAGCGCAAGCACGAGATCTCACGGGCTTTTCACCACGTTTTCACGGCTGACCTCACGCGTCTCCGCGCGCCGATTCGGACGGTGGACAAGCACTGGGACGAATTCCGTCGTTCCCCTGCATCGGGAGGTTCCCCCATGACGCCGCACACCGGGCCCGCGGTCTGCCAGCCGGCCGCTCGCCTTGCCCATCACGTGAACGTTCTCATCGCCTCACGCGCACACAGCGGTACGGTTTCGCGCTGGCTCACCCGTCTCCGGATTGCCGACCGCGACCAACTGTTGA
Organism: Mycobacterium venezuelense; assembly: GCF_054919535.1. Classification (NCBI taxonomy): domain Bacteria; kingdom Bacillati; phylum Actinomycetota; class Actinomycetes; order Mycobacteriales; family Mycobacteriaceae; genus Mycobacterium; species Mycobacterium venezuelense. The sequence continues at coordinate 125,134 of NZ_JBONDW010000015.1, read as the reverse complement.
GCGAGCTCGCTGGTTCGAATCCGGCGTCGACATCGTTGCTCATCACCGAGCACCGGCGCGGGTGTCAGTTGGCTGGCAAGGTGTTGCTCGGTGCGAAGTGCCGCATGCTTGCTGCGGTATCGCGGCATGCGCCCGGCGAAAACGCGCAAGACCGGTTCCACACGACCGTCGCTGCGTTCATGGACCACGCGCTGGTTCGCGCTGACGTGACGAGTGAACATCTGGATGCGCAGCTGTACTGGATCACATTGCGTACGGTGAGCCGACAGCGGACCCCCGTGGGCGACATCGAGATGGAGCTACACGCCGGACTCGCCGGCCCCGACGTGGTCGCCGATGCGGACACATACATCACGGTGTATTCGCTGCTTGAATGGGCCCACGGCACCGGCGTGATCAACGATGTCGATCGGCGCGCGTTCATGCTTCGCTTCTGCGGCGAACGCCCCATGCCGGTGCGTCAGGTCGCTGCGATGCTCGGCGTCAGCGAAGACTCGTTGGAATCCCGCCTCCGGCGAGCACTCGATCGACTGAGGAAAGCAGTCGTGGAACGACGTGACGATATGGAGTCCGCATGCATGGCTCACTACTGGGCGTCCCAAAATATGCCCCTAGACACCAGCACATCCAACGCTCGGGTTGCGTGAACCCAGCGGAATTCCGTTGTGACGGTTACGCTTCTGTTCGGATCGGGGGATGTGACGCATGACCGACATTTACGCTGCGGCCGCTGACGAGTTCACTGACCACACGGTCTCGCAGCCCGCGCTTCTCGACCCGGTCAGCGAAAAGTTCGCCGCTGACTCCGATGTGGGCTATGGCGAGTGGATGCCGGGAATCGGTGAAGACTTCCGGGGCGACGGCTCAGCAGAACGTCCGCCCGACGAGAACCGGTCAGATCTCGATGCTCTCAACGAGGTGATGGCCGGCCACTCGATGCAGGGACTCTTATCGGCCGACCGACGGGGCGAGTACGTCTTCACCGACGACCACACCGATGAGGACACCGACGACCACCGCGGCGATGAGGACGGCCGCGACAGCGGTCCAGCGATGTCGTTCGGAGCGTTCAGCGACGCCACGACGCCGCGGAAATCCCGTCGCCTCAATTGGTCCCGTCGCTCACACCGCATCGCTGCCGCCATCGCAGTGGCCGTCCCGCTGGTCTTGATTCTTACCCTTCTGACCTCGAGCGGTGGCAACGACAAATCCGAGAACACGCCGGCCGCCGCCCCGGCGTACACCGTCCCGACGATCACCAAGGCAGCGCCATCGGCCGCCGCACCGCCGTCGGCTGGCACACCCGATGCCGCCGACGGTCCCATCGGTATCAAGCGAGCCGACAGTCGGTGCACCGCGGGATCCACCGATGCCATGCAGGCATTCGACAACGATCTCGCCACCGCGTGGATGTGCGTCCCCGCCTACACGACTGGCGAAGGCACCGTACTGCGTGTCGAGTTCGACAACTGGTATGTCATCACCGGGGCGTCGATTGTCCCGGGATGGAACAAAGTCAACGCCGACGGCTCCGACGAATGGCTTGAGCACCGAACCGTCGCGGTCGTGGAATATCAGTTCAATGACCCCGAACAGACCCGCTTGACGCAGTCCACGCTCAATGTCCGCGATGACGTTGTTACAGCGGTCGATCCGCCGGTGCTCGCATCCGCGATGACCATTACGATCCGCGAGACGGCCGCTCCAACCGGCCCGGTCGCCGACGTCACGTCGGCCCCCGGTATCGGTGGCATCATCGAGTCGGACACGCCGGCCACGGGAGATCTCAAAGACTTTGCAGTGTCCTCGTTTTCGGTGATCGGGCACCGCGCACGATAATCGCCGTCATGGGCGCTGCTTCGTCATGTTCCCGTCCCAGCGGGGCGCCTCGTCAGAAGCGATGCCGACTTGGTCGAGGGCGCGAGTGACGATGTAATCCACCATGTCGTCAACGGTTTTCGGATGGTTGTAGAACGCAGGCACCGGCGGCACGATCGACACGCCCATACGAGCAAGCTTGAGCATGTTCTCCAGGTGGATCTCACTCAGCGGGGCCTCCCGGGCAAGCAGCACGAGCCTGCGGCGCTCTTTGAGCACGACGTCGGCCGCGCGCGCCATGAGATCCTCGGTATAGCCGGAGGCAATCGCGGCGAGCGTCTTCATACTGCACGGTGCGATCAGCATGCCGTCGGTGTGGAAGGAACCGCTCGATACGCATGCCCCGAGATCTCCCGGCTTGTGCGCGAAGTCGGCCAGTTCCCTGACTTCTGCTGCGGTCCAAGTAGTTTCATGTTCGAGTGTGCGGGCTCCCCAGGCACTCACGATGAGGTGGGATTCGACGTCGAGTTCACGCAGCCGTTCCAGCATCCGGATGCCCAGGATTGACCCGCTGGCGCCGGTGATACCGACGATGACCCGCCGACGCCGCTCGGTGGTCATGACAGCGACCTCAGTTCGTCGATCTGCCGCGTCCACCGCGCGAGCACCTGGTCAGCTTCCTTGAGACGGTACGTTATTCCGGATGTCAGTTCTGCATAGCCGACGCGGTCCTCGTCAACTTTCACGACGCGGCCCGAGAAGAAAGCGAGCGGACCGGCGCCGTCGGGGTTCGTCCGGGTCAGCGCGAGTTGGATTTTGTAGTGCGTGGCGCCGACGACCGCGGTGATGAGACCTCTTCCGGAGCGGGTGAGCGCGGCCGTGGTTCGGCTACCGATGTGCAATGCCAGTCGGATGTCAGTGTCTGGACCGGCAAGGACCTCGCCAACGCTCAACAGACTCAGCCTCGGCCAACCGGCCTCGTCGACCGCCACCAGCTGCAGAGTCTGTCCGAGCTTGCGGGCGAGGTCGGAGCCGTTTACGAGCTCGGCGACCGGCGGGGGCAGCCCCGGTTCGGCGCTGCTATGCGTACTCACGCTTGCTCCTATCCAGGGCTGTGCGCCGACTGGCGTAGTCACCGCGGCAACCCGAATCTTGTCGGGGATCTCGGGACGAGTCAACGCATCGACGAACGGCCCAAACCTGGTACCGCGGTCGGTTTACAACTCCTACCAGGGTCGTAAATCAAGATCGGACATCAGCGCGATGTGGGGTGGCCCATGCGCTTCGTAGCGTCAAGCCATGACACGAGCACAGCCCTCACAGGCCACCCCACTGGCCGGCGTCACGCGGGCGTGGCCGGCGATTGCCTTGCCGCGCACCGAACCTCGACGCCCGATCGCCGATCTGCTGCGCCGGATCCGTACGGCCATCCGCGCGGTATCCACGACGAAGACGCCTAAGGCTCGCCCCAAGGCCACGTACAACCCACCGCTGCGCGAGAGCTTCATGGAAGAGGCCGCGATGCGGCGAGAGATGTTCCGGCTCTGAGCTACGACCCTGGTAGGACTCCGCCTTGCCACCACGGGATGATGCGCGGCGGCGAACGATCCTTCTACCATCAGAAGATGCTGGGTGCGATGGCACACCGCGTGCGGGAGCAGCTGCGCCGACGGGGCGAGATGATCCCGCTCGGCCACAACTGGGCATCCGTCGTCGCGATGGACGCCACCCTGGTCGGTGCGGGCGTCGTGGCCGTGTTGCAGCGCAGTACCGCAGACCTCCCGGTGGCGCTGCTGGCGCTCCTGATCTCTGTCGCACCGTTGCCCCTGTCCTACACATACGGGCTCAGGTTCAAAGCCCCCATCCTCTGGGCGGCGTTGACCGGCGCGACCGCCCTGCTCCTGTTCGCGACGGCGACGCCCATCGCCAGCGACTTCGCACCGCTGCTCATGGTGATGATGGTCGGCGAGGTCGCCTCGCTCACCGGCATCGTCGGCGGATTCCTGGCGTCGGTCTCTGCCGCCGGTCTGCTGCTGACGGCCTCGACATTGCACCGGCTCGACAACCTGCCGCTGTACCTCGGCATCCTCGGAATGGGCTGGCTGGTGGGCTATCTCATGCATACCCAGCAGCAGCTCATGGGCCAGCAGCAGCAAGCGCAGGCTGCTTTGGCGCGACACGCGGCGGCCGACGAGCGGCGGCGAATCGCCCGTGAAGTCCACGACGTCATCGCGCATTCGCTGAGTGTCACGTTGCTGCATCTGACCGGTGCCAGGCGCGGTTTGCAGGAAGATCGCGACGTCGATGACGCAGTGGACGCGCTTGAACAAGCCGAACGCCTGGGCCGCCAGGCGATGGCCGACATCCGCCGCACGGTCGGGTTGCTCGACGGTGCGCCCATGAGCATTGCCCCTGAGCCCGGCATCGAGGACATCGGAGGTCTGGTCGACGATTTCGTCCGTGCCGGCCTGAACGTCACGCTCGATGCCAGCGGCCCGACCGACACCGTATCGGCCGCGGTGGGTCTCGGGCTCTACCGCATCACGCAGGAGTCGCTGGCCAACATCGCCAAGCACGCACCGGAGGCGCCATCCACGGTGCGCCTACGTGTTTCCCGAACCTCGGCGACCCTGACCGTCGTCAATGAATTGTCCGGCCCCGCGCCTGCATCGGAAGGCCGTGGCGTGCGGGGCATGCGCCAGCGCGTGGAACTGCTCGGCGGCATCATCAGCGTCGGTCCGACGTGCGACGGCTGGGCGGTGCGTACCAACATCCCGTTGGACGACACCGATGAGTCCCTGCGGCAATGCCCCTTGGTGTCATGACGGACCGGGCCAGCGAGATCGCCGTCCTGCTCGCCGACGATCAGGACCTTGTGCGCTCCGGCCTGCGCCGGATCCTGCGGCGCAAAGACGGGTTCGCCATCGTCGCCGAATGCGCTGACGGCGACGAGGTGCCGTCCGCTGTCGCCGAGCACGACCCCGACGTCGTGGTGATGGATCTGCGGATGAAGCGCGTCGACGGTATCGAAGCGACCCACCGGCTGACCGCCGCGGCCGGGCCGCCGGTACTCGCCCTGACCACATTCAACGACGACGAACTACTGTCCGGGGTGTTGCGCGCCGGAGCGGCGGGGTTCGTACTCAAAGACTCCTCGGCCGAAGAGCTGATCCGGGCGGTCCGCGCGGTGGCCCAGGGCGACAGCTATCTCGATCCGGCGGTGACGTCGCGCGTGTTGACGACCTACCGCAAGGCCGCGGCACCGCGCCGCGTCGACGCGATCGGTGACCTCACCGCACGCGAACTGGATGTGCTGACGCTGATCGCGAAGGGCCGGTCAAATGCGGAGATCGCCGACGAACTGAGTATTTCGGGCCTCACCGTCAAGAGCCACATCGGCCACATCTTCGTCAAGCTCGACTTGCGCGACCGGGCCGCCGCGATCATCCACGCCTACGACACCGGGCTGGTCACCCCGCAATAACTCAGAGGTGAGCAGAGCCACACTCGTGGTAGAAGAGATTAGGACCGAGTGCGGTCGACGCCGGACGCCGACATGACGAAACCACGGTCAGCTTCGTTAGTTACTGAAGCAGCGATAGCCGGCACGTACGAGAACAGGGGACAGCATGGATGAGGTGCTGGCGCGCGCCGGAATCTTCCAGGGCGTTTCACCGAGCGCCGTGGCCGCGCTCGCCCAACAACTGGAACCGGTGTCGTTCCCCCGCGGCAAGGTCATTTTCGTCGAAGGCGAGCCGGGTGACACGCTGTTCATCATCACCTCGGGCAAGGTGAAGATCGGCCGGAAATCCGTCGACGGGCGCGAAAGCCTGCTCACCCTCATGGGTCCGTCCGACATGTTCGGCGAGCTCGCGATCTTCGATCCGGGCCCGCGGACGTCGACGGTCACCGCACTGACCGACGTGCACGCCGTCACGATGAGCCGCAGCGTGCTGCGCAGCTGGATCGCCGACCGGCCCGAGATCGCCGAGCAGCTGTTGCGGGTGCTGGCCCGCCGGCTGCGCCGCACGAACGACAACCTGTCCGATCTGATCTTCACCGACGTGCCCGGCCGGGTCGCCAAACAGTTGCTCTACCTCGCGCAGCGATTCGGCAGCCGTGAGGGCGGTTCGCTGCGGGTGGATCATGAGCTCACGCAGGAGGAGATCGCCCAGCTCGTCGGCTCGTCACGCGAGACCGTCAACAAGGCACTCTCCGATTTCGCGCAACGAGGCTGGATTCGGGTGCAGGGCAAGAGCATTCTCATCGACAACACCGAACGGCTGGCTCGCCGGGCCAATTAGCCTTCGTCGCCAACCGGTACCCGCCGCACACTCCAGTCGAAGCTGCCGCGGCTGACCACGGTGCCCGAGCTGTCCATGATCTGCGCTGTGGTCGAGAATCTGGCCCGATCCGAGGAACCGGCCCATAGCGGTTCAAGCGCATAGCGGGCCTCGTCGTCGAGGGCGGCGGTCGCCAGTAAACGCCCGCGGGCCGGGGCAAGGAATTCGACGGACGCGGTCCGCCCCAACGGCAGAATGCCCGCCATCGCGCTCTTGCTGGGCGCTCCGGCGATGATCGCGGCCAGACCCGCCGCGTCGATCAGCGCGATCAGTCCCGAGGAGTGCAGCGAGCCGATCACATTGGTGAGCTGTTTGCTTGTCCGCGAGGAGATCTCGGCTTCTCCGTCGGCGGCTCGCAGTACCTCGACACCGACAGTCCGATGCGCAGGCAGCGGTTCGAGCAGCTCACGCGCGAGCGTGGTCAGATCCATCCGGCCAGCCTGGCATCAGGCTGTGAATACCGAATGGACAGGCGATCAACAGCTGTTGTCGGCCCTTTCGCCGCAGAGGGTTTCAGTCGACGCGCTTGGCGACGACCGCGAAGTTCAACGGGATCCGTGGCGTTCCCGGCGGCAGTTCCCAGCCCTGCGGCGATGGCTGCAGGATGGGGAACGCGGGCCAGTCCATATACGGCAGCTCTTCGAGCGCTTCGATCCGCAGCCCGGCGGCGAGCAGCGCACCGACGATCTCGCCGAGGTCGTGGCGCCACTCGTGGTTGGTGCGGTGCGCGATCCGCCCGTCCGAATCCTCGGTGTAGGTGCCCGCATCCTCGTACGTGCGGGGCCCGCCCCCGGACAGATAGTCATCGGCGATCTCCCAGAGCCCGTACTCCATCGCGCCAAGGATGGGATGGTCGTCGCGGATCATGAACAGTCCGCCGGGCTCGAGTAGGTCGTGGATCGACCGCGCCCAGTTCCGGAGTTCGGGTAGCCACACGATCGTGCCTGCACTGGTGACGATCGTGTCGAAACGGCGGTCGATCAGGGTAGACGCAAACCGCGCGTCGCCCTCGATCCATGTGATGTCCCGGTTGTCGGCACGGGCGATGCGCTCGGCATGGCGCAGCGAGTTCGGGGACAGGTCGAGCCCGTGGACGTCCACGGCGCCGAGCCTGGCCCATGAGACGGTGTCGGTACCGATGTGGCATTGCAGATGCAGCAGTGAGCGGCCTTGCACGCCTGCCGCCGGCAGATGCGGCGTCAGCACCGACAGGTCGTTGCGCACGACCGAGGAGATATCGGTCGGGTCGGCAAGGAAACCGTCCACGTCATAGAACTTCGAGCGCACGTGAACTTCGGCGCGGTCGTCCCAGTTCTGCCGGTTCGACGCGATCGCGGCCCCGGTCGAGTCCAACTCACCCATGCTGGACACCCTCACATCAACGTCCCGGCGCGGGCCAGTGATTTTCTCCGCGGATGTGAGCGCACAGACATTGTTAGTGCGCTAACTATTAGCGTACGATTTAGTCATGTCCACATCGATCGAGGTCGACATCGATCCACTGGCCCTCGAGCGCCAGGTCTGCTTCGCGTTGGCCGTCACCAACCGCGCGGTGCTGTCGGTCTACCGGCCACTGCTCGAGCCGCTGGGCCTGACCCATCCGCAATACCTGGTCATGCTCGCGCTGTGGGACCACCACCGGTCGAATTCCGGCGGCACTCCCCCGCTGTCGGTCAAGCAGATCGCCGCCGCACTTCAGCTCGACTCCGCGACACTGTCGCCCATGCTCAAACGCCTGGAGGCGCTCGGCCTCGTCACCCGCACCCGAAGCACCGGTGACGAGCGCGCAACCGACATCGCACTCACCGAGGCCGGGATCGAACTTCGCGACCGCGCACTCGACATCCCGCCTGCCGTCGTCGCCCGACTCGGCGTCGATATGGCCGAACTCGAAGAACTCCACCGCGTACTGACCCGCATCAACAGTGCCGCGCTCGCCGCCAACGCTCTCACCCACTGACGAACCGCTAGGACCCATCATGGCCGCCACCAAGCCCAATCTCTTTCAGTACATCGCCTATTCGTACGGAAAACGGCTGCCCGACTCGATGCGCGAGTGGGTTGCCCACGATCTGGCCGACCATGGCGCGATCCGCAGGCACATGATCCGCATGGCGATCCCGCCGTTGTTCGTGCTCGCTCCGTTCTGGTTGTTGCCCGCCTCGCTGTACGTGCACATCGAGATGACCGTGCCGATCTACATCTGGGCGCTGCTGATGGCGCTCGCGCTCAACAAGGTGTGGCGCCGGCATCGCCTGGCCCAGCACAATCTGGACCCCAACCTCGTCGACGAGATCAAGTACAAGAAGGAAGCGCACATCCACGAGGACTACATCCGGCGCTTCGGGCCCCGGCCTCAGGAAGCCAAATACCAGCAGAACAGCAGCCCGTTCTAAAACGCTCAGCAATGGGTAGGCCTCAAGCGAACCACGAAACAAGGGAGGCCACCTATGTCCCAAGTACTCGACGGCAAGAAGATCGCCATCCTGGCCACCGACGGTGTCGAACGTCGTGAACTGACCGAGCCTCGCGACGCCGTACGCAACGCAGGCGGAACAACCGAACTGCTGTCACTCAAGAGCGACGCGATCGACGCGCGCGACCACGACCTGCAGCCCGCCGGAACATATGACGTCGACCGTCCGGTGGCGAAGGCCAAAGTCGACGAGTTCGACGGACTGGTGATCCCGGGCGGCACCGTCAACGCCGACAAGCTGCGGTCCGATTCAGACGCCGTGTCGTTCGTGCGCGATTTCGTCGAATCGGGCAAGCCCGTCGGCGTGATCTGCCATGGCCCGTGGACGCTCGTCGAGGCCGGCGTCGCCAAAGGCCGCACGCTGACGTCATACCCGAGCCTGCGCACCGATCTGCGGAATGCCGGAGCCAACGTCGTCGACCAGGAACTCGTCGTCGACGGCAACCTGATGACCAGCCGGTCGCCCGACGACTTGCCCGCGTTCTGCGCGGCCATCGTCGAGGCCTTCGCGAAGGATCGCGCGCCGCAATCCTAAGACGGTCACCGCCTAGTTTGTCGACACCGTGGTGAGTGAGTACTCTCTCACCATGCCCACCGGACGTGACCGGCTCTTGGCGGCGGCGCTCAAACTGTTCGCCGCCAAGGGCTTTGCCGCGACGTCCGTGGCCGAGATTCAGCAGGCGTCCGGTCTCGCTCCGGGGTCGGGTGCGCTCTACAAGCACTTCGGCTCCAAGCGTGAGCTCCTGGAGGCCGCGGTCACGCACCGCATCGACAGCATCGTGGCCGCGCGCGAAGAGTTCGATTCCGGCAAGCCGAGGACCGTCGAGGACGCCGTGCGCAGCGCCGGTGAGCTGATCTGGACCAATCTGACCCAGAGCGAAGAACTCCTCAGGGTCATGTTGCGCGAGCCGCATGAACTCGGCGAACTCGATCAGAAGACGTGGCAGGTCATCACCGACAACGCCTACCAAAGATTCGCCGACGAGCTGACCGCCTCGAACCGCGCAGGCCGCACGAACATCCCCGACCCCGAGGCCAGTGCGGCCGTCGCGATCGCGTCGCTGTCCTACGCCGCAACCCTGCGGGCCCTGACCGGGCGTTCCCCCGGCAATGTCGATCACAACCGCTACTTCGAAGCGTGGGTGGTCCAGACGGTCAGCCTCCTCGAGCAGCACCGACTGCACAATCGTTGAACCCCAACCATATTCAGGAGTAGAGCCGTGACGTTCTCACTACAACTCAGCGACGACGTGATCGAGGTCCGCGACTGGGTGCACCGGTTCGCCGCCGATGTCGTCCGGCCCGCCGCGGCGGAATGGGACGAGCGCGAGGAAACGCCGTGGCCGGTGATCCAGGAGGCCGCCAAAGTCGGGCTGTACTCCCCCGAACTATTCGCCCAGCAGGCAGCCGAGCCGACAGGCCTCGGCATGATCACGGTGTTCGAGGAATTGTTCTGGGGCGACGCGGGCATCGCCCTGTCGATCCTGGGTACGGGACTTGCCGCAGCGGCGTTGGCGGGCAACGGAACTCCCGAACAGCTCGGCCGATGGCTGCCCGAGATGTTCGGTACCGCCGACGAGCCGAAGCTCGGCGCGTTCTGCTCGTCGGAACCCGACGCGGGCTCTGACGTCGGCGCGATCCGCAGCCGGGCCCGCTTCGACGAGGCCACGCGCGAATGGGTACTCAACGGCACCAAGACCTGGGCCACCAACGGCGGCATCGCCAACGTCCACATCGTCGTTGCGTCGGTCTATCCGGAACTCGGCTCCCGCGGCCAGGCGACATTCATCATCCCGCCCGGCACGCACGGCTTGGTGCAGGGACAGAAATTCAAGAAACACGGCATCCGGGCGTCGCACACGGCCGAGGTGGTGCTCGACAACGTCCGGTTATCGGAGGATCTCATCCTCGGCGGCCGCGAGAAGTTCGAGGAGCGGATCGCCCGCGTCAAATCCGGTGCGTCGGCCCGCGGACAGGCGGCGATGAAGACCTTCGAACGCACCCGGCCCACCGTCGGCGCCATGGCGGTCGGCGTCGCGCGCGCCGCCTACGAGTACGCCCTCGATTACGCGTGCCAGCGTGAACAATTCGGCCGCAAGATCGGCGAGTTCCAGGCTGTCGCGTTCAAGCTCGCGGACATGAAGAGCCGGATCGACGCCGCCCGGCTGCTGGTATGGCGGGCCGGCTGGATGGCCCGCAACAACCAGAACTTCGACTCCGCCGAAGGATCGATGGCCAAGCTCGTGGCGAGCGAGACCGCGGTGTACGTCACCGACGAGGCCATCCAGATCCTCGGCGGCAACGGCTACACCCGTGACTATCCCGTCGAGCGGATGCACCGCGACGCCAAGATTTTCACGATCTTCGAAGGGACGAGCGAGATTCAGCGCCTGGTGATCTCACGCGCGCTGACCGGGTTATCGATCCGCTAGCGCGGGCTCTTCCGGAGCGACCCGGAGTACTGTCGGCGTTGTGCGCAGGGCTCTCGTCGTCGTGTTCGGCATTGTCGGTGTGTTCATCGCGTTGTGCGGTCTGCTGTTTGCGCTGCAGGGCTTCGGTGTCGTGGGCGGCAGCCCGATGAGCAACACCACCACGTGGTCGATCCTCGGGCCGATCATCCTGCTGGTTGGTGCCGCCCTCGCGTACGCCGCATGGCGTTTTCGCCGGTCGTGACATAGCGGCGACGAGTTTTCCGACTTCCCTCGGAGTGTCGAGGTAGCGGTGGACGCTGCCCTTCCTATGCCTTACCGTGACCTTAAGTTGCTCTTATTTTTCTTAAGAAGCGTGTACGGTGGGTCCTCATAGCGGTCGTGGCCTCTCGTCGGAGCGCAGACCGCATCGGCAGTGACGGAAGGAACCCGACATGCACGAGAACGCACGGATCGCCCTGGTGACCGGAGCATCGCGAGGCATCGGCGCCGAAGTCGCCCAGCAGCTCGCCGGCCCCGACACCCACGTCATCGTCAACTATCGCGAGAAGGCCAAACGCGCGGACACGATTGCCGACACCATCCGCAGCGCCGGAGGCCACGCCTCCACGCTCGGTGCCGACATCTCCGACGAGGCCGCGGCCGCCGCGATGATCGATGACGTCGCCCACCGGTTCGGCAAGCTGGATGTGCTGGTGCTCAATGCCTCCGGCGGGCTGGAGCTGGGCGCAGACCCGGGCTATGCCATGCGCCTCAACCGCGATGCGCAGCGTCGGCTCGCGGAACTGGCCCTGCCACTGATGCCCGCGGGCGCGCACATCGTGTTCGTCACCAGCCACCAAGCCCACTTCTTCCCGCACAAGGCGGTGCCGAAGGGGTACGCCCCCATCGCCGCGAGCAAACGGGCCGGCGAAACCGCCCTCTATACGATGCGCCACGAATTCGAGCGGCGCGGAATCCATTTCACCGTGGTCTCCGGCGACATGATCGACGGCACAATCATCATCAAGCTCCTGGAGCGCCGCGATCCAGCGGCTGTCGAAGCACGTCGCAGCAAGTCGCCGCTGCCCACCGTGAGCGAGTTCGCGGCCGCGATTGCCAATGCGGCGACAAACCCCCACCCGTCGGGGATCGTCTATGTCGGCGGCCCTGACTATCTCGACCGGATGTCGGCGTAGCCCAGATTCGGCCGCCTGCTGGCAAATCCGGCGTTATGCTCGGTTAGGCGGCTGTGCTGCTGCCATGACGCCACTGGAGTTTCGAGGCGAACGATGGGGCGCAACGACCCGTTGCCCACTCAACGGGACCTGCCCGCCGGGATTCCGGCGGAGTTGGAGGCAGCCGGCTTCCAGGATCCCGAGGAAATCGGGCAGGGTGGGTTCGGCGTCGTCTACCGCTGCACCCAACGCACGTTGGACCGAACCGTAGCCGTCAAAGTTCTCACGGCCGACCTGGAGCCGGACAACCTCGAGCGGTTCATGCGCGAGCAGGTCGCCATGGGCAAACTGTCCGGGCATCCGAACATTGTCAACATCTTTCAGGTCGGCACCACCGCGAGCGGCCGGCCCTACATCGTCATGCAGTACCACCCGCACGGTTCGCTCGGCACCAAGATCGCCGACAGCGGACCCATCGGCTGGCGCGATGCGCTCCGTGTCGGAGTGAAGATGGCGGGCGCGCTGGAGACCGCCCACCGGCGCGGCATGCTGCACCGCGACGTCAAGCCCGCCAACATCCTGCTCACCGAATACGGTGAGCCACAGCTGACCGACTTCGGCATTGCCCGCATCATCGGTGGTTTCGAAACCGGCGACGGCGCGGTCATGGGCTCACCCGCCTACACCGCTCCGGAGGTGTTGCTCGGCCAGCCACCGGCCGCCACGTCTGACGTGTACAGCCTCGCGTCGACGCTATTCAGTGCCGGTACCGGACACGCGGTGTTCGAGCGTCGCAAAGGCGAGCAGATGGTCGCGCAGTTCCTGCGGATAACCCAGCATCCGATGCCGAATCTGCGGGAATCGGGCTTGCCCGCCGACATCTGCGGCGTGATCGAGCAGGCGATGTCGCGTGACGTCAAAGACCGCCCGGCGAGTGCGGAGGCGTTCGGCGAGCAGTTGCGCGAACTGCAACGACGTCACGGCTTACCGGTCGACGACATGCCGGTACCCATACCGGCCCCGGCGATCCGCTACGACCCGACAACGCCGGGTACGCCGTCCACCGGCTATCGGGTGCGCACACTGACGCCGCCGGCCCCCGCGAGTCGCTTCCAACTGCCGATGCCGGCGAAAGCGCTCGTGGAACGCGCCCGGCTGATCGATGTCCTGCGGGCTCAACAGAAGAAAAAGCTCACGGTGATCCACGGCCCGACGGGCTTCGGGAAAAGCACGCTGGCCGCGCAGTAGGCCAAGCTGCTGACAGCCGACGGAGTGGCCGTGGCCTGGTTGACCGTCGACCATGACGACAACAACGTGGTCTGGTTCCTGGCCCACCTCATCGAGGCCATCCGCGCCGTGACACCGGCGCTCGCATCCGATCTCGGCGAGATGCTCGAAGAGCACGGGGACGAAGCCGAACGTTATGTGCTGACCTCACTCATCAACGAGATCCATTCCACCGACACCCGCATGACGCTCGTGATCGACGACTGGCAGCGGGTGACCGACCCGAAGACCATCGCGGCGCTGCGCTACCTGCTGGACAATGTCGCCTCGGGCCTGACTGTCGTGGTGACCAGCCGCAATCAGACCGGCCTACCGATGAGCCGGATGCGGATGCAAGACGAGCTGATCGAAATCGATGCCACTGCATTGCGTTTCGATGTCGACGAATCCGAGTCGTTTCTCGTCGAGCTCGGAGGCCTGGACCTTGATCACAACGACGTCGAGGAACTCACCGCGAAGACCGACGGCTGGGTGGCCGCACTGCAGTTGGCATCGCTCTCGCTGCGCGACCGCGAAGATCCGGTCCGGCTGATCGGCACGATGACCGGACGCCACCACGCGATCAGCGAGTTCCTGGCCGAGAACGTACTCGACACGCTCGAGCCGTCGATTCTCGATTTCCTGCTGACCACTTCGATTCCCGAACGCATCTCCGGTGAGCTGGCTTCCGCGTTGAGCGGGGCCCCCGACGGGTTGGCCATGCTCGAACACGTCGAGGAGCGTGACCTGTTCCTGCACCGCGTCGACGAGCAGTGGTTCCGCTACCACCAGCTGTTCCGCGATTTCCTGCGGCACCGGTTGAGCCGAGACTCACCCGAACGGGTGGTGGCGCTCCACTGCACGGCATCGGAGTGGTTCGCCGAACACAAACTGGTGCGTGAGGCCGTCGACCATGCGCTGGCCGCAGGTGACGAACAGCATGCGGTGACCCTCGTCGAAAACGACGGCATCTCCCTCGTGGCCAACTCCCAGATGGCCACCCTCATCGGGCTGGCCGACAAGTTACCTTCAGCCGCAGTGCAATCGCACCCGCGGCTCCAGTTGGCGCTGGCCTGGGCGAACATCGTCTTGCACCGGATACCGGCCGCCGAGCAGGCGCTGGAGCTCGTGGATTCCACGTTGGCCACATCAGGGCTGTCCGCCGACGAAATCGACGATGTGCGAGCCGATGTCGGCGTGGTACGCGGCGTGGTGGACCTGCGCTCGGACCGTTTGGCAGGCATCGATGAGCACATCGCGCCGTGCTTGCAACGCCGAGACCGCCTGCGGCCGTTCACGGTTGCTTCAGCGGCCAATGTCGCGACGTTCGCAGCCGCCTATCGCTATGACCTGGACGAGGTCGAGCGGATACAGATGTGGGCCGCGCCGTACTACGAACGCAGCGGCGACGCGTTCAGCATCGTGAACGGATTGTGCTTCACCGGGTTGGCGCATCATCTGATGCTCGACAACGTCGCCGCCGAGAAGTACTTCCGCCGAGCCCTGCGAACAGCCAAGCGATCCAGCGGAATTCACTCCTACACCGCCCGCCTGGCGAGCTCGCTTCTCGGTGAATTGCTCTACGAACGTGGCGATCTCGCCGAGGCCGAGCGCCTCTTGGATGAGGGGTACAAGCTCGGCCCCGAAGGTGGCTCCGTCGACTTCAAGATCGCCCGCTACGTCATCAACGCCAGAATCAAAGCGCTCCAAGGTGACCGGCTGGCGGCTACGCAGCGGCTGGACGAGGCGACGCGCGTCGCGCGCACCCTGTCACTCAACCGGTTGCGGGCCCTCGCCGAGCACGAACGGATCCGGCTGGGCCTCCCACCACACCCAGAATTCGGCCCGATGCCGCTGACGTCCTACGACGCCCGCAGACAACCCGTCGATGCCATGGATGAGATCGCCGTGCAGTTCGAGGAGGCTTCGGCGATCCGCATGCTGATCGCCGAGGCCGATCCGGACAGACGCGCCCTTGCCTGCCGCTGGGCCCGTGAATGGGTCGACCGGCTTGTGACGCGCAATCACCCGCAGGCATTGTTGCGGGCCCGCCGCCTGCTGGGGGCATGTCTCGCCGCCGACGGCCAAACCGCCGCAGCGAAAGCCACTATCGCCGGCGTCGCCGCCCAATGCGCACAATTACGCATGCTGCGCTACCTCGTCGACGGTGGTCCGCATGTGGTCGCCACCCTGTCCGAACTTCGTGCCGACCAACAGGCCGGGCGGTGGGCTGACGACTGGCCCGAAGTTCCGGGCGAGTTTCTCGACCAGGCCCTCGCCGCGGCGGTGCCGCAACGCATCTGACGTGGTACGAGCTGTGAAGGAAATAACACGGCCGCCCGACCGGTTCGGAATGGGAAACGAACGGAGGACGCTGTGGCGACGATGTCGGAATCGGAACGGCAGGACTACCTGGCCGAGCTTCATGTCGGAGTGATCGCGGTCGAACGCCCCGATCGGGCGCCGCTGGCCGTGCCGATCTGGTACGGGTACCAACCGGGCGGTGATGTTCTGTTGTGGACCGAAGCCGGGTCGCTCAAGGAGAAGCTGATCCGGGCCGCCGGCCGGTTCTCGATCACCGCCCAAGACGAGCAGCCGCCCTACCGCTACGTCACGGCAGAAGGTGACGTGACAGCGACCGAGCCCGCCGAGGATGCCGAGGTACGCGCTATCGCCGTCCGCTATTTCGGTGAGGACGAGGGCAACAAGTTCACCGATGAGAACTTCACCGAAACGTCGGTCATCATCCGAATGAAACCCAAGCGGTGGCTGAGCACCGACTACTCGAAGTGAGCCAACCGATCACAGCGTGCAGAGCATGAACGTGAGGCCACGCTCATGACGTGGTGGTGCGCGAGCCCGCGAATGGTATTCCCCGGAGCTGGCCCGCACGAGGCTTCTTGCCTCAAGGATGGGTCCGATCGCATTTCGACAATCAAAATGACACGAGTCCCTGAAGTGCTCGTAATGCGAGCAGCACGACGATGGACTCTGGTACCTGCACAGCACTGACAGTCCTACCGATCACGTGACCTGCCGGCTGAGGTTTCGGGAGGGACTTTCGCGGCGCGTCCGTTCATCCGTGGCCGGCAGCTTTCTGCCGGCTCGTGTGTGTTCACTCCGAACACCTTGTCCGGATTGGTGTTTCAGTTCGGCCCAGTTAGCGAAGTAACCGAACACACCGCCGCGTGAGGCCACCGTAAAGGCGAACCCACGCAAGACGCCGACGGAATCGCCAACCCCAGTGAGCGGGCGGCCGGTCCGCATACTCCATTTCTGCGTACCCCCCACTTCGGCCGAACTGTACGCGCCCGTCCCGCGCGACATTTGACGCGGCGAACGCACCGGACTCAGCAAACCCATCGCAGTAACCAGAATGCGGGACGCGCGCAGTCGCGGGCGGTAAGCGCGTTCTCCGTTACTCACACAAAGTACCTATTGTGTTAATACAGCAACGCGTTAAGAATTGTCTATCGCGGTGCAACTTGATCGGACGTCAATTTGTGGATATACGCATTACCTCGTACGATCTGGCCATAACTTCAGTTACCCAAGTTGTCGACTACCTCAAAGTGGCGTTGCCAGTTCTGTCACAGCGATGTAATTAGACACCTTTACCTGTCAGGCAGGATCCGTGTCAGAGACTTACGTCCGTGGCGATGCCGCCCCGCGTTCCGTCCCCCTTTCCGGCATCACAGCCCCGGCTTTCGTCCGGTCCGGTTTCTGGCCGCGGATTGCACTGGTCGGCGTGCTCACAGGAGTGGCGTACCTGAGTGCTTTCGCCGCAGTCATCGAGCACGTCATCGCCCAATCACGCGCCGCTTATCTCATAGCGCTGCCGGTCTTGGCTGCGGTGGTCATCGCGGGATATCGGCGGGCTCCCGGCGGCGTCGGCGATGACGAGTCCGACTGGATCATCGCCGGCCTTGTGGGCGCGGCCGGCCTGTGTGGTGTTCACCTGGTGGCGCAGCGCATGCCGACGTTGGCCGGCTTGTGGCACGTGCAATTACAAGGGGCAGTGATCTGGGCCGCCTGCTGCACTGCGATTTTGCTCGGCGTGCGTTACGCGCTGCGCATGTGGCCGTTGTGGATCCTTCTGGTGTGCACCGTGTCGCCGCTGCCATATCTACTGGCCGTTGCCACATTGGGCGGATCGGACGCTGCGGCCACTGCTGTCGCGACCGGGATCGGGGCCGTCGCGGTCTTCCTGGCGGGGCACGCGATACCAATGTGGTGGCGGCTGGGCAGTGCCGTTGGTTGCCTGGCGACGGGTTTGACGGTCATAGCCTGGTTGGACCAGCTCATCGGACTGCTTCCCATGGTCGTCGTGGCGGGCGGGGCCATACCGGTCATCTGGGCACTGACCATGCTGCATCTGCGTTCAGCTACCCCTGACGCCGAGGTATCGGCCGGCCCGGACGCGGTACCCCGGCGGTCACCCGCTCAGTTCACCATTCTGATGGTTCTCGCCGCGGCGCTCGCTCTGCTGCATCCGAATGATGGCCGGCTTCCCGATCCGCCTGAGGTCAACGCGAGCTGGGTCCAACGCGCTGGATTGCTGGACGCGACACCGATGACGTTTGCCACGCGGTTCATGGGACCTGATGCGACGCTGACGAGGTACACCGTTCCAGCCGCGTCCGGCGTGCCCAGCGCCGCTGTTGATGTCATGTCGACCTCCAATCTTGCTGCACTGCAAGATTTTTCGAACGCTGTCTGGTACGCCTCAACGGAACCCACGAGCTACGCAGTCAGTGACCACTCCGAGTTTCCGGCCGGCGCGAGGATCGTTCACAGCAACTCGGACACGGCCACCAGCGACGACAGCGCGCAGTGGTATGCGGTGACCTGGCTGTGGCGTTCGCAGACTCGCTACCAGCAGGTCACGATCGTGGTCAACCAGAATTCGAGCTCGTCCGACAGCCCTGCAGCACCGCGGCCGCTGACACTGGGCGACACCATCGTCTCACCGACTCTGTGGCTGACTCGTCAGCAACCGTCTGCCTCCGGCGGTGTCGACGAGATCGTGCTGCAGCGTGCTGAACAGGTGGCTCGCGTGATAACCGCTGCGGCGCACCCGAAGTGACCGCCGGCATCGGCACGCCGCCGGCGCTGCCCGCCCATCTGTCGGCCCGCAGCGCGCTGGGCCGAGGATCGCTGATCCGCATCACCGCACTCGCCGCCATGGTGGCCGCACTCATCACGGTGCTGCCCCATCACGTTCCCGCGACGCTCACGACGCTGGTGGCCCTGTTTTACCTCATCTCCACGATTGATCGTAATTACCTGCTGTTCAGGGGACTTCGTTCGTCAGCGCTGGTGCATGTCAGCGACGACGAGGCTCTTGCGATCTCCGATGCCGACTTGCCGGTCTACACCGTCCTGTTACCCGTCTATCACGAGCCGGCGATCGTGCAGAACCTTGTCAACGGAGTGGGACAACTGATCTATCCGAGCGACAAACTCGAAGTCCTTCTGCTGGTCGAGGAGGACGACACCGCAACCCAAGCCGCGGTCAAGGGCTTGTCGCTGCAGAGTATTCGCGTCGTGGTGGTCCCCCACAGCCTGCCGAAGACCAAACCGAAGGCCTGCAACTACGGAATGGCACTGCCTGACCTCAAGGGCGAGTTGATGACGATCTACGACGCCGAGGACATTCCGGATCCGTTGCAGCTGCGCAAGGCGGTGGCGGCGTTCCGGCGATTACCGGATGACGTCGGTTGCCTGCAGGCCCGACTGGGCTACTACAACGAAAAGCAGAATCTGCTGACCCGGTGGTTCGCGCTCGAATACGACCAGTGGTTCGGAGTCGTCTTGCCCGCGGTCGAGGCATCCGGTGGGGTGGTGCCGCTTGGCGGCACGTCCAACCACATTCGTACCCGGGTGTGGCGCGAGGTCGGCGGTTGGGACGAATTCAACGTGACCGAGGACGCCGACCTCGGCGTCCGGTTGGCCCGGCACCGATACCGCACCCTCATCCTCGACTCCACCACGCTCGAAGAGGCGAATTCCGATGTGGTCAATTGGATTCGGCAACGGTCCCGCTGGTACAAGGGCTACCTGCAAACCATGATCGTGCACTTGCGGCATCCGGCGGCGCTGCGGCACGAGATCGGTACCGCCGCAGTTCTCAGGCTCGTCAACATGACCGGCGCCATCCCGTTGACCAACGCGCTCAACTTGTTGTTCTGGTTCACGATGCTGACCTGGGTGATCGGACGGCCCGCGGTCATCAACGCGTTGTTCCCACCACTGACCTACTACACGTGTTTGGCACTGTTCCTCGTCGGAGCACCACTGTCGGTCTTCATCGGCCTCGTCGTCACCTCGGCACTGGGCAAGCCTCATCTTTGGTGGGCGGCACTACTGGCACCGATGTACTGGCTGCTGCAGTCCGTCGCCGCCGTCAAAGCTATCTACCAGTTGATATTTCGGCCCTTCTTCTGGGAGAAGACCGTGCATGGCCTCGCACACATTCCCGCCAGGGCCGCCACATCGACCGGCCTCGAACCCGGCAATCCCGCCACATAGACCACCAAGAGAAGGACGCCATGAACCGCCTGCGCAAGCTGGCACTGCTCGCCGTGCCGACAATCCTCATCGGGACGCTCGCTGCGCCCGCGGCTTCCGCCGACCCGATACAAAACCAGATCAGCCCTTCGAGTACACCGGCCGTCGGCTGGGGGCAGCTCGGGTTGTCCGATGAACTGGTCCTCTTGGGCGACAACCAACGAAACTACGTGGAAGTCCCTGTCCCCCAGGGTGTTACCCCCACGAGCCTGAGTGGCCAGATCGGGTCGGTCGTCGACGCTCCCGAAGGGCGTGTCGACGTGCTCGACTCACGGGGCACGTTCCTCGGCGCGATCAAGGCACCCACCGCTCTGGCGAGCGAACCCTTCACCGTCAACATCTCCGCGGCCGAGGTCACCGACAACACCGCGCGCCTGAGCTTTGTCCTGCGAAACGCGGACACACCCGCCAACAGCTGCTCACAGGTGCCGTCGATCACGCTGAGCCAGTTGTCGACGAGCTACTCCGGCGCGTCCCCCAACCCGCGGACCGTGGCCGACTTTCTGCCGGGCTACCTCGATCGTGTCACGATAAACGTCGGAGCCAAACCCTCGTCGTCCCAACAGCAAGCCGCGCTGAACCTGGTTGCTCGACTCACGAATCTGTACCGCCCGATACCGGTACGAGTAGACGTGAACACATCGGGCGCGCCGGCGGGGCCGGTTGTCGGGTCGAGCCGGGTCATCGAGATTCGTGACGGCGGCAAGCCTCGGCTGTCGGTGGCAAACGGCGGTACCCCCGCGGCGGCACTGGTGATCTCCGGCAGCGGCGCGGACCTGGTGCGACAGGTCGACCTGTTCACCGATCGCCGCGCGAAGCTCGCCCAAGCCGATTCGGCCGCAGTGAATTCGGCTACTCATGATCGCCCGCAGTCCTCGAACACCCTGACGTTTGCTCAGCTGGGGGTGAATGCCGAGGCCTCGGTCTTGGGCACCACAACTCTGTACACCGGGTTCGACATCGGTCAGTTCGGCACGGGCCAAATCCAACAGGCGCGGCTGCACCTACTCGCCAACTACACCCCGGTCACCGAAGGCGAAGGATCGCTGCTGATCCGGGCCGGCTCCACGATTCTTGCCTCACGCTCACTCGACGGCTCGGGCACGGTGGACCTCACCGCCGACATCCCCGCAGAAGCCGTGGCCTCGAACATCGGGCTGGGACTGGAACTGCGATACGTGCCTCGACACGAATGCGCCCCGCTGTCGGACCGCATGACCTTCGCGCTCGATCCTCGCTCGACGCTCACCGTCACGCCAGGAACGCATAACCGGGGCGGGTTCCCCGTGCTCCCAATGGCGTTCACGCCCGACGTCGACGTAGCGGTGAGCAGTCCCGATCAGATCCGCTACGCCGCACAGGCGATCAACCTCATGGGGCAACAATCTGCCGTGCCGCTACTTCCGCGCCTCGTGACCTTCGATGAGGCGGCAAACGCGCGCACACCGCTGATCGCCGTGGCCACCGGTGAGGAACTGCGGACCGCGGGGATGACGCCACCGCTCCTGCCGGGAGTAGGCACCACCATCGGCGTCAACGGAAAGCCGGTCACCGATATCGACCTGGGCGGGCCTCTCGGCATAGTCCAGGCATTCACGGCTCAGGATCGAAGCGTCCTGGGCATCAGCGCCACGGGTGATTGGTCGTTGGTCGACCGTAGCTTCGACTACATTCGTGGACTCGATCGGCGGTGGGCGTCATTGACCGGTGATGTCATTGCGACAGGCGCCGACGACGACACGGTGAACCTCGTTGTGCGCTCAGGCGGTCCGATGCCGTACGAACCACATGTCGATGACGCCTGGAAATGGTGGGCGACGCTGAGTGTCGGCGCTGCGGTTCTCATCGTCGCTACGGCTACCGCCATCCTGGTGGTGCGGCGCCGACGCGCCCGGACGTGACCGAGCAGACGTCGTCGCCACCGCGTTGGCGGGCGGCGGCGATCTTCACAGCACTGTCGGGCATCTACTTCTCCGTCGGCGCAATCCTGCTCGTGCGGTACAACCTGTTCGACCCGGACGCGCCGAGTCGAGTCGCCAACGCCGGCTACACCGTGATGAGCCGGGATCCGCACCTGTCGGCTATCGGATTCGTCTGGAATCCGCTGCCCAGCCTGGTGGAGATCCCACTGGTGTCGCTGCACCCGTGGTGGCCCGAACTGAAGACACACGGTCTGGCCGGCGTGATTCAGAGCGCGCTCTTCATGGCCGGTGCCGCGCTGATGGTGCGGCGGATCGCCCTCGACCGTGGTCTGACAAGCGGTTGGCGTTGGGCGGCTGTTGGAGGCTTCGCCCTCAACCCCGTCATCGTCATCTACGGCGGCTCGGGGATGAGCGAGGCAGCAGAGATCTTCTGCCTTGTGTGGTGCACCAGATATTTACTGAAGTGGCTCGAGACGCGCCGTGTCGGCGACTTGGCGTGGGCCGGCATCGCACTTGGAGTCGGCTATCTCGCCCGGTACGAGATGATTCCGGCCGCGGTCGGTGTAGCGGTGCTTGTCGCCGTCGTGGCATTCACCCGAGCCGACCGAGACAACCGCACACAGACGACGATCCTCAGCGTGCTCATCGTCATGTTCCCGATCGCCGTGGCGTTCGTGACGTGGGCCGTCACCGGGTGGATCGTCAGCGGTGAACTGTTCGCCCAACTGTCATCCCGCTATGGCAACGAAGGCCAGGTCGCCGCGGCGCTGGCGCGCGGCGGCACTGCGCATTCGGGCACCGCGGACGGGTGGCTCGTCGCCGCGCGGGTCCTGGCGATGCAACCGCTCGTCGGCATCGCGGTTGGCCTGGCCGCGCTCGTGGCCGTGTTGGCCAGGAAGGTCGACGCCCTCGTCCCGGTGGTGGTGTTCGGTTCCGTGCTGACTTTCGCCGTCTGGGGCCATTATTCGGGCACCACGTTCGGGTTGTTCCGCTACTACCTGCCTGCCATCCCGATGGTGATCCTGATCGCGCTCACGGGATGGGGCGCGGCACGCGCCGTCGGCTTGCGGTTGGGGCCGGCACTGCTGTCACTGTCGATCGTCGTCGCGATTCCCGTGACCACCGCTTCCATGCTGAACGAGAACATCGGCAATCAGCCATTGCAGTTCGGACTCAAATCACTCCTGAACCCAGAGAAGTATCCGGCCGAACAGCAGTGGTACCGCAGAGAACTCGTCGACGACCGCCTGCTCGCGGAGTTTCTCGATCGCAAACACCTCCCTGACGGCGCGGTGCTGATGGACACGTTCTTCGGTTGGGGTATCTGGCTCGCGTCCGACAACCCCAAACAATTCGTCGTCACCAGCGACTACGACTTCACCGCGGCATTGAATCGGCCGTGGGATTTCGGAATCCGATACATCGTGGTCAGCAACCCGGTCCTGTCCGACGCCGACGCGGTCCACGTCCGTCACCCGACGATGTGGGACACCGGGGCCGGATTCGCCCGGCTCGTCTATTCGGTCAAGGGCCCCGGCGGCGACGAGCGCCGCCGGGTATACGAGGTGCTCGGTCCGCCGCGACCAGTGCCGGCCGACGCGCTAAGTGGTGAGTAACACCTTTACGGCCCGCCGTTCGTCCATCGCCCGGTAGCCGTCTGCCGCCTCCGGTAGGGGCAGGGTCATGTCGAACACCTTGCCGGGTTCGATCTTTCGGTTCCAGATCAGGTCGATCAGTTCGGGAAGGAATCGGCGAACCGGCGCGGGACCACCGTGCAGGTGCACCGCGGAGAAGAACAGTTCATCGCCGGGCAGCTCGACGCCGTGGGCGACGCCGACATAGCCGACGTGACCGCCCGGGCGGGTGGAACGGATGGCCTGCATCATCGATTCCTGTGTGCCGACCGCCTCGATGACACTGTGCGCGCCCAAGCCGCGGGTCAGATCCTTGATGGCCGCTACGCCGGCGTCACCGCGTTCTGCGACGATGTCGGTCGCCCCGAACTCGCGGGCCAACTGCTGTCGGTCGGCGTGCCGGCTCATGGCGATGATACGTTCGGCGCCAAGCTGTTTGGCCGCCATCACACCGAGCAGACCGACGGCCCCGTCGCCGACCACAGCGACCGTCTTACCCGGGCCGGCCTCTGCGGCGACGGCGGCGAACCAACCGGTGCCCAACACGTCGGAGGCGGCCAGCAGGCTCGGAACCAGATCGGCGGGCGGGAGCTCCGGCGTGGCCACAAGCGTGCCATCGGCGAGTGGGATGCGGGCGTATTCGGCTTGCGTGCCGATACCTCCCATCAGCACCGCGTGCTCACAGCGGCTCTGGTACCCGGCCTGGCAGATTTCACAGGTGTTGTCGGAGGCGAAGAAAGAGCCGACCACGAACTGGCCCGGCTTGATCGTGGTGACCTCGCTGCCGACCTCTTCGACGATGCCGACATACTCATGACCCATCGGGGTCGCCGAACTGACGTCTTCGATTCCACGCCACGGCCACAGGTCGCTACCACAGATGCAGGCGGCCGAGACGCGGATGACGGCGTCGGTCGGTTCGATGATCTTCGGGTCGGGCCGGTTCTCGACCTGGACGTCGCCGGGGGCGTGCATCACTGCACCAAGCATGGGGGTCTCCTGATCGTTGGGTTAGTGGAGGTACTGGTCGTCGGTGACGTGCTCCATCCAGTCGACGACCTGGCCGTCGACCACCGACTGAATCGCGATGTGGGTCATGGCCGCGTCCTCGGTGGCGCCGTGCCAGTGCTTCACACCGGGCGGTGTCCAGATCACGTCGCCCGGCCGGATGTCTTGTTTGTGTCCGCCCCACTCCTGGACCCAGCCGGACCCCGCGGTGACGATCAACGTCTGGCCGCCGGGGTGGCTGTGCCAGGCCGTACGCGCACACGGCGTGAATGAGACTTCGGCTGAACTGAATTGGCGGGCAGTGTTCGGATCGAACAACGGTTTGACACTCACTTGGCCGGTGAACGTGTCGGCCGGGCCCGGTGTGGCGGGCCGGGAATCGCCGCGCGAGATCTGCACGGCGTTGTCCTCGGCGTGGGACGGGGCGGACTTCCACAGTCCGAGCGGCACGGCGGCAGCCAGCACGGCCGCCAGGGTGAGGACTCTTCTCATGTGTGCTCCTTGAGTTCTGGGGTGGCAGCGGCGTTGTCAGGGCCGGCGACGGTGGCGGCCCAAGATGCGAGAAGATCGAGCGCATGCGCTGTCGGCGAGGCGGGTTCGGCGACATAGATCGTGAGGCTGAGCCCCGGGTCGGAGATCATGTCGACACTTTCGTAGGCCAGTTCGAGATTGCCGACGACGGTGTGGTGGAAGTGCTTTATTCCAGCGCCATGTAGGCGGACGTTGTGCGAACTCCAGAGCTTGCGGAATTGCTCACTCCGAGTGGACAGTTCACCGACGAGGTCGTGAAGCGCCTTGTCGTGCGGGTCTCGGCCGGCCTCGGTGCGCAGGATCGCGACGCACGTGTCGGCGGCCTTCTCCCAGTCGGGATAGAACCGGTGCGAATCCTCGTCGAGAAACGTGTATCGGGCGAAGTTCGGCACGCCGCCGGGCTCACGCTCGTACATCGATGCGTGCATGGCATAGCCGAGGTGGTTGGTCGCCAACAGGTCCATGCGGCCGTTGCGAATGATGGCAGGCGGTTGGATTCCGTCGAGCACCCACTGCAGTGCGGGACGTGGTGTCCACCGGGTAGTCGGGCGGCGACGCGGCCGCATGCCGGCACTGGTCCCGTCGGCAGCGTGCGCGAGGTGAAACAGATGCGCGCGTTCGGCGTCGTCGAGTTGCAGGGCCCGGGCCAGTGCGTCGAGCACCGACGCCGATACGCCCCCGATGGAGCCGCGTTCCAGCTTCGAGTAGTACTCGACGCTGACACCTGCCAGCGCGGCGACCTCGCTGCGTCGTAACCCGGGTACACGGCGGTGGCCTGCCTCGGGGATACCCGCCTGTTGCGGGGTGATCTTGGCTCGCCGCGAGGTCAGGAACTCGCGGACCTCGGCTCGGTTGTTCACATATTCGACGGTACGACCGGTTATGGGGTCGTGGGATGCACTCTCAGTACACGTCTCGTCAGTGACTCCCTCACGTAGTCGAACAAGCGTTTCCTGGTTGCTGTGATGCCAACAAACCCGACGTACGATTTCAGCGGCCAGGTTGCTCTGGTCACCGGCGCGAGCTCCGGCATGGGCCTGGCCACGGCGCGAGCGTTCGCCCGGTCCGGCGCTTCCGTGGTGCTGGCCGATATCAACGCGGCATCTCTGAGCCAGGTGACCGACGAGTTCGTCGCGGCCGGCCACCAGGCACTTGGCGTGGAGTGCGATGTCGCCGACGAAGCCAACGTGGCCACCGCCGTGCAGGCCGCGGTCGACACCTACGGCCGGCTCGACATGGCATTCAACAACGCCGGTATCCAGGTGCCCCCATGCGACGCGGCTGACGAGCCGGCTGAGGCGTTCGACCAAGTCAACGCGGTGAATCTCCGGGGCGTGTGGGCCTGCATGAAGCACGAGCTGGCACAGATGCGCCGTCAGGGCAGTGGCGCGATCGTCAACTGCTCGTCGCTCGGCGGACTGGTCGGACTTCCCGGCCGTGCGGCCTACCACGCCGCCAAACACGGCGTGCTCGGTCTGACGAGGAGCGCCGCGCTCGAATACGCGCCGCGCGGGATCCGGATCAATGCGGTATGTCCCGGCACCATCGCAACCCCGATGGTCACCGACATGCTCGACAAGGGCGACCTTGACCTTGCCGAAGCCATTGCCGGCCAGCCGATCAACCGCCTCGGTGAAGCGGACGAGGTCGCCGCAGCGGTGCTCTGGTTGTGCAGTCCGGGTGCCGGCTTCGTCGTCGGCGTCGCGCTACCCGTCGACGGCGGATACACCGCCCGCTGATTCCACGCGAGAGGATCGACGATGAGCGAGCACGAGCAAGTCGAGACCGGTACGGCCTCGCTGCGGATCACCCGCAGAACCTTTGTCGGCGCGTCGGTCGCTGTGGGTGGCGCGGCCGTCGCGCTCCCGCTGCTGCAGGGCTGCGGCGACGACGAGCAGGCGGCGTCAGACATCACCGGCACGGTGCGGATGCGCATCAACGGTGAAGACCGGGAAGTGGCCGTCGACAATCGCACGTCGTTGCTGGACATGTTGCGCGAGCGAGTCGGGTTGACCGGCACCAAGAAGGGTTGCGATCAGGGCGCCTGTGGGGCGTGCACCGTGTTGGTCGACGGCAGGCGGGTGGTGTCGTGCCTGACGCTGGCGGTCATGACCGACGGTGCCGAGGTCACCACGATCGAAGGGCTCGAATCCAACGGTCAGCTGCATCCGCTGCAGCAGGCGTTCATCGATGAAGACGGCTTTCAGTGCGGGTTCTGCACGCCCGGCCAGATCATGTCCGGAATCGGCTGCATCCGGGAAGGCCACACGTCCTCACCCGAGGAGATCCGCGAGTGGATGAGCGGCAACATCTGCCGCTGCGGCGCCTACAGCAACATCGTCACCGCGGTCGCCAGAACCGCGCCGAACGGAGCCTGAACCCATGTTCCCGTTCGAATTCAGCAGAGCCGGCGACGAATCCGCGGCACTCGATGCCGGCGCATCGGGCGCCCGTTACATCGCCGGTGGCACCACACTCGTCGATCTGATGCGCCAGACCGTGGAACGCCCAGAACACGTCATCGACATCAACGGCCTGCCCTACCGCGACATCGACCTGAACCCGACGAGGCTGCGGATCGGATCGCTGGTGCGGATGTCGGAACTTTCCGCGCATCCGGTTGTGCGTCAACAGTTTCCGGTCATCAGTCAAGCGCTTGAGCTCAGCGCATCCGCGCAATTGCGCAACATGGCCTCGATCGGCGGCAACCTCATGCAGCGGCCACGCTGCCTGTACTTCCGCGACACCTCAGCCGCGTGCAATCGTCGCAACCCTGGTTCGGGCTGTGCGGCGATCGGTGGGTACAACCGCACGTTGGCGATCCTCGGAACCAGCGATCACTGCGTGGCCACTCATCCGTCGGACCTGGCGGTGGCATTGACCGCGCTCGACGCGACCGTCATCACGCGCGACCGCAACGGTGAACACCCGATCCACATCGCGGACTTCTTCCGGCAACCCGGTGACACCCCCGATAAGGAACATAATTTGCGGCCCGGGCAACTCATCGTCGCAATCGAAGTGCCGGTGCGTCCGGAAGCTGCACGGTCGGGATATCTCAAAGTGCGCGACCGCCAATCGTATGAATTCGCGTTGTGCTCAGCGGCCGTCGCACTCGACATCGGCGCGGGCACGGTGCGCGGCGCCCGGGTGGCGGTCGGCGGAGTGGGCACGGTGCCGTGGCGGCTGCCCGCGGTCGAACAGGCTGTCATCGGGCGGCCCGTGAGCCCCGAGCTGTGGCGGTCGGCCGCGGCACTCGCCGCGGACGGCGCGAAACCCTTGTCCGGCAACGCCTTCAAAGTCGAGTTGGTAAAGCGCACCGTCGAACGGCAATTGACGATCATCGGAGGCCGACCATGACGTTGCAACCACAGATCGCGGTCGGAACGCCACAGTCGCGTGTGGACGGCCGGCTGAAAGTGACAGGTGCCGCGGACTATGCCGCCGACCACGCCATCGACGGCGTCGTATACGCCGTCGCGGTGGACAGCACCGTCGGCCGCGGCCGCATCACCGGTATCGACATCGACGCGGCGCTCGCACAGCCTGAGGTACTCCGCGTGTTGAGCCACCTCGATGCACCACGACTGGCTTACCAGGACAACAGCGGGTCCAACAATCCACCGGGCACCCGGCTACGCGTCTTCCAGGACGATCGGGTCCAGTTCTTCGGCCAGCCCGTGGCGGTCGTGGTGGCCGAGTCCATGGAAGCGGCTCAACACGCTGCGAGTCTGGTGGAGGTGTCCTACGACGCGCAGGCACCGGTCACGGACCTGACGTCGGCCCCGGCCGATCCGCCCGAGTCGTACACGCGCGGCGATGCCGACGCAGCGCTCGCCGGTGCGCAGGTCCGGCTGGACATGACGTACCGGATGGCCCGCAACCACCACAACCCGATGGAACCGCACGCCACCATCGCCCGATGGGACGGGGACCGGCTTACTGTCTGGGACAAAACCCAGTGGGTGGTGGGCGGCACACAACAGGAACTCGCCGCCGTATTCGGTATCCCCCAGGAGGCCGTGCACGTCATCTCGCCGTTCGTCGGTGGCGCTTTCGGCAGTGCGCTGCGGGCCTGGCCGCACGTCACCATCGCGGCTCTGGCCGCACGGGAAATGGGTCGTCCGGTCAAACTCGTACTGTCCCGGCGACAGTTGTACTTCGGCACGGGTTTTCAGCCCGCATACACCTACCGCGTTCGGCTGGGCAGCGACCGCAGCGGGCGTCTGACCGCGGCGACCCATGATATTCGCAGCGAAACGTCGAGATACGAGACTTTCACCGAGGAAGTGCTGGCGCCCGGGCAGATGCTCTACAGCCTGCCCAACGTCTGGCAGGCGTACTCAACGGTCCCGCTCGATGTGAATACCCCGATCTGGATGCGCGGCCCCGGCATGGCGACCGCTGTCCTGGTCGTGGAATCGGCCATGGACGAGCTCGCCAACGAACTCGGCATCGATCCGATCGAGCTGCGGGTCCGCAACGAGCCGAGCACCGATGAATCCAGCGGGCTGCCGTTTTCCACTCGCCGGTTGCGTGAGTGCTACACCGTCGGTGCGCGCGAGTTCGGCTGGGAGCGTCGCAATCCCACACCGCGGTCCAGCCGCGAAGGTGACTGGCTGATCGGTACCGGCATGGCCGCCGCGGTCTACGGTTCCCCACGCCGGACCGCACAGGCGCACGTACGCGTCAATGCCGACGGCACGGCGCTGATCCAAACCGCGAGCAGCGATATGGGGCCTGGCACATACACATCGATGTCGCAGGTCGGCGCCGATGCCCTCGGGTTGGCGATCGGCCGAGTGGACTTCCGGCTCGGCGATTCCGACATGCCGCCGACCCCGCCGCACGGCGGGTCGATGACCATGGCGAGTGTCGGATCGGCCGTGCAGACCGGGTGCGACACGGTGCGCCAGCAAGCGGTGGCGTTGGCGGTCAACGATCCCCGCTCGCCCCTGCACGGCGTCGACGCCGGTGACGTGATCGTGCGGAACGGCCGGCTGCAGCTACGCAACGACTATCTCCGCGGGGAGACGTACGAGCAGCTCCTGCGCCGCAACAACCGTCCGCACCTCGAGACCATCGGCGCGTTCAATCCACCTGAAGAGAGCCGGTTTTCGATGTACGGCTACGGCGCGGTCTTCACCGAGGTGGCCGTCGACGCGACACTGGGCATCGTGCGGGTGCGGCGGATGCTGGGCGTCTACGACACCGGCCGGATCATCAACCCGAAGCTCGCAAACAGCCAGGCAATCGGCGGCATGGTCGGCGGTATCGGAAAAGCGTTGCTGGAGCACACCGTAACCGACGCTCGTGACGGCAGGATCGTCAACGCCAACTTGTCGGACTACCTGGTGCCGGTCAATGCCGACATCACTGACCTGCGCGCGATCTACCTCGGCGGCGGTGACGACCAGCGAGTCAGCAGCCTCGGCGTCAAAGGGCTGGCCGAACTCGTCATCACCGGTGTGGCACCCGCGATCGGCAACGCGGTGTTCAACGCCACCGGCCGCCGGGTCCGCGACTTCCCGATCACCGCCGACGCGCTTCTGCCAGCGCAGTAGAGGGCACGCTCGAACCTTGCGGCTAGACGGGTGTCGTAGGCTCGAAGACGTGGTTGACCAGGCATATGTCATCGCCGGATCCGAAGCGACCGGCGGCGCCGGACTCCAAGCTGACCTCCGGACTTTTCAGCAGCTCGGTACCTACGGTGTCGGCACGGTGACGTGCATCGTGTCGTTCGACCCGAAGGCGAACTGGGCGCACCGGTTCGTGCCGGTCGACCCGAAGGTCATCGCCGACCAGATCGAAGCCGCGACGTCGGCCTACGACCTCGATGTCGTCAAGATCGGCATGTTGGGCACGCCCGCCACGATCGACGTCGTGGCACAGGCCCTCGCCCGTCAGTCCTGGCAGCACGTCGTCGTCGACCCCGTCCTGATCTGCAAAGGGCAGGAACCGGGCGCCGCCCTCGACACCGACACCGCGCTGCGGCGGCAGATCCTGCCGCTCGCGACCGTCACGACACCCAACTTGTTCGAAGCTCGCACGCTGGCCGGTATGGATGAGATCTCGACGGTCGACGATCTCATCGAAGCGGCTCGACGCATCGCCGAACTCGGTCCCCGCTATGTCGTCGTGAAGGGCGGGGCCGAATTCCCCGGCGACGACGCCGTCGACGTCTTCTTCGACGGAAGTGACGCCGAAATCCTGCGCGCACCGAAGGTCGGGCACGCGCGCGTCGCCGGAGCCGGGTGCACACTGGCCGCCGCCATCACGGCCGAACTCGCCAAGGGGTCCGACGTCGGCGACGCGGTCTCCCATGCCAAAGAATTCACCACCGCCGGAATCGTCGATCGGGTGAGCGGCAATACGCCGTTCGACGCGGTGTGGCAGGGCGCGGGCGGGAAGTAGCCGAGCAGCGCTTCTCAGCGCGGCACAGCCAGGATCAACGCCGAACCCTGACCGCCACCACCGCAGAGTGCTGCCGCACCTGTTCCTCCGCCGCGACGGCGCAGTTCGAGTGCCAGGTGCAGGGCGATCCGCGCCCCGGACATTCCGAGTGGATGCCCGATGGCGATGGCGCCTCCGTTGACGTTGACCCGCTCGGAATCAAGGCCAAGTGCGCGGGTGGATTCGAGGCCGACCGCGGCGAAGGCCTCGTTGATCTCGACAAGGTCGAGCGCGGCCGATTCGATTCCAGCGATGCCACAAGCCTTTTCGATGGCGTTGGCGGGTTGAAGCTGCAGGGTCGAGTCCGGCCCGGCGACCATGCCATGGGCGCCGATCTCCGCGATCCAGTTCATGCCCAATTCCTCGGCCCTGGCCCTGCTCATCACCACGACGGCGGCGGCACCGTCATTGATGGTCGACGCGTTGCCCGCCGTAATGGTCCCGGTGGCCAGGAATGCGGGCCGTAGCCGGCCTAGCGCGTCCGCGGTCGTGTCGGCACGGATGCCCTCGTCCTCGGCGAACAGCACTGGCTCACCGCGACGTTGTGGGATTTCGACAGGCACCACCTCGTCGTCGAACAGACCGTTCTTCCATGCGGCGGCCGCGCGTTGGTGTGACGCGGCCGCGAACTCGTCCTGTTCGGCTCGGGTGAGCGCGTTGGCGGCGTCCGTGAGGCAGCCCATCGCTTGATCGGTGAACACGTCGTGAAGCCCGTCGTAGGCGAGGTGGTCCCGCATGGTGGCGTCACCGTACTTGAAGCCTGCTCTCGACTTCTCCAGCATGTGCGGTGCCTGCGTCATCGATTCCTGTCCGCCCGCCACGATCACGTCAGCCACACCCGCGTGAATCAGTTGTGCTGCCAGAGCGATTGCGTCGAGGCCAGACAGGCAGACCTTGTTGACCGTCAAGGCGGGCACCGACATCGGGATCCCGGCCCCGACGGCCGCCTGCCGAGCCGGAAGCTGCCCCGCACCTGCGGTCAATACCTGCCCCATGATGACGTATTGCACCTGATCGCCTGCGATCCCGGCTTTCTCCAGTGCCCCTTTGATGGCGACGGCGCCCAACTCGGAGCCGCTGAAGCCTGCCAATGACCCCATCAGCCGGCCCACGGGCGTGCGCGCCCCCGCCACCAGAACTGGTGTCGCGGTCATGACAGTGCCTCGGTGAGGGGCGCGCCGGTGGCGGCGATGACGGCGTCGACGGTGACGCCGGGCGCGAGCTCACGGAGCAAGAGCGTTCCGTCCCCGACGACATCGATGACCGCCATATTGGTGATTATTCGGTCGACGACGCTCTGACCGGTCAGCGGAAGTGTGCACGTCTCAAGGATTTTCGGCGCACCACCGCGGTCGGTGTGCTCCATCACGACAATGACCCGCGCGGCACCATGCACGAGGTCCATCGCACCACCCATGCCCTTGACCATCTTTCCTGGCACCATCCAGTTGGCCAAGTCGCCGGTGCGGGACACCTGCATGCCACCCAGGACGGCGGTGTCGATGTGGCCGCCGCGAATCATGCCGAAGGAAAGCGAGGAGTCGAAGAACGCGGCGCCGGGTTTGACGGTGACGGTCTCCTTGCCCGCGTTGATGAGGTCGGCGTCGACCTCGGGTTCGGTCGGATAACCACCGGTACCCAGAATTCCGTTCTCCGAGTGCAGGATGACGCGAACGTCGGCGCTGAGGTAGCTCGGGATCAGCGTGGGCAGTCCGATGCCAAGGTTGACGTACTGGCCGTCGACCAATTCGGCAGCCGCGCGCGCGGCCATCTGGTCACGGGTCCAGCCCGTAACGACTGCGGTGGTCATCGATGAGTTCCTTCCGCGACGGTGCGCTTCTCGATGCGCTTGTCCTGAGGTCCGGTGTGCACGATGCGTTGGACGAACACGCCAGGCAGGTGAACCCGTCCGGGGTCGATCGCGCCCGGTTCGACGAGTTCCTCCACTTGCGCGATGGTGATGCGGCTGGCCATGGCCGCCAACGGGTTGAAATTCATGGCAGCCTTTTCGAACACGAGGTTGCCGTCGGTGTCGCCGAGGCGAGCGTGCACCAGCCCGACGTCGGCGGTGATGCCCTCCTCCAGAACGTAGCGCTTGTCGCCGAAGACGCGAGTTTCCTTGGGAGGCGAGGCGATCGCGACGGAACCATCGGGGGCATACCGCCATGGCATGCCGCCGTCGGCAACTGGGGTGCCGACCCCGGCAGGGGTGAAGAACGCCGGTATGCCCGCACCGCCGGCGCGCAACCGTTCAGCGAGGGTGCCTTGCGGGACGAGTTCGACTTCCAGTTCACCGGCGAGGTACTGCCGCGC
The DNA here is from genome assembly GCF_054919535.1 of Mycobacterium venezuelense. NCBI lineage: Bacteria > Bacillati > Actinomycetota > Actinomycetes > Mycobacteriales > Mycobacteriaceae > Mycobacterium > Mycobacterium venezuelense. The sequence continues at coordinate 91,214 of NZ_JBONDW010000015.1, read as the reverse complement.
GAACTCCTTGTTCTCGCCGACATAGGACGCCGTCACGCGCCTGATCCGGCCGAGCGCCAGCAGGATGCCGAGGCCGTGGTCGTCAACGCCGCAGTTGTTGGAGAACACCTCGAAGTCGGTGGCCGTCGACTCGGCGATTGCCGCGATCAATGCATCCGGGATGCCGCACAGACCGAATCCACCCACCGCAATGGTGGCACCGCTTGCGATGTCGGCTACTGCATCCGCAGCCGTGGCGTACACCTTCGATGACATTTCGCTCCCTGCTTCGCGTCCACTGTTCAGACTCGGGTCGATGGTGTGACAACAGACGTCAGGACGGCAATAGCGCCTGGCACATTGCTCGCCTGACGACCGATTCGCACTTAGGCGTTCACTGAGTGGACGCTATGCTACGGCGGTGGACGAGAAGGGCACGACGGTACTCGGCCGCGCGGCGGCACTGCTTCGAGCAGTCGGCGCCAGCGCATCGGCGGCAGCTTCCACCACGGAGCTCGCCCGGGCGACCGGCATTCCCCGGCCCACCGCGCACCGGTTGTTGGCGGCGCTGGTCGACGAAGGACTGCTCGACCGAGACGCCGCGACCGGACTGTGGTCGCTGGGTCCGGAGCTATTCCTCCTCGGCGCCGGCGCCGCGGCGCGCTACGACATCACCGAAGAGTCTCGCGACGTCATCGATCTGCTGGCACGTCAGACCGGGGAGAGTGCGTTTCTGTCTGCCCGCCGCGGCGATGAGACAGTGTGCGTGTTCAGCCAGGAAGGCAGCTTCCCGCTGCGCTCCCATGTGCTGCATGCGGGAATTCGTTTCCCCTTGGGCGTCGCCTCCGCCGGACTGGCCATCCTGAGCCATCTGCCCGACCGCGACATCGACAACTACTTCACCCGCGCTGACCTTGAGACCTTTTTCGGCGCAACGCATTCCGAGCACGCGATACGAACGCGCATCGCCGCCACCCGGCGCACGGGTTACGCCGTCAACCCCGGCCTACTCGTCGAGGGCAGTTGGGGGATCGGCGCCGCGGTCTTCGACCGCACGGGCCGACCCGCCTGGGCCTTGAGCCTCACCGGCGTCGAGACCCGATTCCGACCCGAACGCCTCCCGGGGATGGGCGCACTGTTGCTCGACCAAGCCCATGAACTGTCCGGGCGATTGACCTAGCCGTCCAACGTACATTACTTTGTCTAATGCAGATGAAGAATCATTAGCTGTACTTGATCAACAGATGCCCATACCGTCGGAGTCGTGAACTCCCCCGTGCTGCTCGGCTTCCTCACGACCATGGCGTTGATCGCCGCGATCGGTGCACAGAACGCCTTCGTGCTGCGCCAAGGCATTCGCCGTGAGCATGTGGTACCGGTCATCGCGGTCTGCACGATCTCTGACCTGATCCTCATCGCCGCCGGCATCGCAGGCGTCGGAGCACTCATCACCGCCCACCCCGACGCCGTCACCGTCGCAAAGTTCGGCGGGGCGGCATTCCTCATCGGCTACGGCGTACTCGCCGCCCGCCGCGCCTGGCGACCCTCAACCCTCAACCCCTCCGAACGCTCCCCCGCCCGACTCGCCGAAGTCCTCGTCACCTGTTTAGCCCTCACCTGGCTCAACCCCCACGTCTACCTCGACACCGTCGTCCTGCTCGGCACCCTGGCCAACGAACACCACAGCCAGCGTTGGCTTTTCGGCGCCGGCGCGGTCGCGGCAAGCGCACTGTGGTTCACCGGCCTCGGACTCGGCGCCCGCCGTCTCGCCGGCCTCTTCGCCACCCCGATGACATGGCGCATCCTCGACGGCGTCATCGCGGTCATGATGATCGCCCTCGGCATCGGCATGGCGCTCTCCTGACCAACACAAGGGAGGGGCACCCAATCCGGGTGCCCCTCCCTTGTGTCCTGGGTCAGCGGCCGTTGCCGAACGTCGGCGTGATGTCGCCGACGGTGGCCTGATGCTGAATGTCATGCACCCACTGATGATGGGTCACATCGGCACCCGCCGGAGCGGCCAAGCCCACCAGGGCGGCGGCGAAAGCGGTGGCGATGGCGCCGGCGAAACCAAACTTCTTCATGGCAAAGCCCTTCTGTCTCAGATTCGAGCCGTGGCAGATGTCGCGGTCCGGATGTTCTGTTCACCGGTTCGGGGGTTTCCTACCCGGTCTGACTGCCACAACGGCCTGCTCAACGCGGTTAATTCCGCTGGCAGAAATTGACCGCCCCCTGGCAGAAACCGCTAGCTCACACCTCGACAGAAGGTCTGCTCACCGGCTGACAGGTCAGCCGGCCGCGTTCTCCGCTACGCGTCGATCAACACGTAAGACTTCCGGATCGTCTCGTGGACGACCCAGGTACCGCGCCACCCGCGGGGCAAGACGAGCAGGGATCCCGGGCCGATGTCCGCGGACGCGCCATCTTCTCCGGTTACTGTGCCGCGGCCGGACACGATGTGGCACACCTCGGTGGCCTTGCTGCGATCGGCCGTGAACTCACCCGGCCCGCATTCCCAGATCCCGACCGAGGTCGCACCGTCGTCCCAGAGGTCCAGTGACGACTCCATCTGATTGCTCTTGCTCGTCGGCTTGGGTTGCGCCGCGGGTAGATCAGTGCCCTCCGCCGGGGTATGGCGCAAGCTGACGTTGAAATCGACTGACACAGTTCCGTCCTCGTATCTTCGCCGTTGTCAGCGACCGGTGATCATATTGGCGATCCGGGCGATCCGGCTGGTCTTGGGTAGGTCACGTTCGGTTTCTCGACGGTCGGCCATGCGGTAGAGCACATACATGCTCTGCACGCCAAGCCATCTGAGCGGCTCGGGTTCCCACCGTCGCACTCGGCGCCCGACCCACGGCAGGCGCGTCACCGGTGTATCGCGCTTGAGGACCAGGTCGGCAAGTGTGCGCCCGGCAAGGTTGGTGGTAGTCAAGCCGCTACCGACATAGCCGCCCGCCGTTCCCAGACCGGTCACCGGGTCGAGGTCGACGGTGGCCGTCCAATCTCGCGGCACACCGAGAACACCACACCAGGCGTGCACGATCGGGAGCGGTGCCGTTGCCGGGAACATGTCATGCATGAGCTCGGTCAGCGCGTTGATGGTCCATTGCTGCGTGGCCCCGTTGGTGTCGGTCCGCGAGCCGTACCGGTAGGGAATCCCACGTCCGCCCAGCGCGATTCGGTTGTCGGCGGTGCGCTGGGCGTACATGTAACCGTGTGCGTAGTCGCCAAGCAGTTCGGCTCCGCGCCAACCGATCTGGTCGGCCGCGTCCGGCGTCATCGGCGCGGTGACGATCATCGATGAGTTCATCGGAAGCCAATCGCGGCGCTGGCCTTCGAGCGTGGCCGTGAAGCCTTCCAAGCACCGCAGGACGATGGGTGCGCGCACGATGCCGTGATCGCTGATCGCGCGGCCCTGCTCGATGCCCGTGACCGTGGTGCCTTCATAGATCGTGACGCCTGCCGCTTCCACGGCCCGGGCGAGGCCCAGCACCAGTTTCGCGGGTTGGACACGAGCACAGTGGGGACTGAACATCCCGCCCAACGCTCCTGCGACGCGGATCCGCTCATCCATCTCGTCGCGGCTCAGCGCGACGAAGTCCTCGGGCCCGGCGCCCCATTGTTGTTCGTAACGCACCGACTCGTAGAGGCGGCCCAGTTGGGCGCGCGTCCGGGCGACGTGCAGAAGCCCGTCCTTGGCGATGTCGGCGTCGATCCCCTCAGTTTCGGCGACTGAGATCACCTCGTCGACCGCACCGCGCATCGCGCGCATGAGCTCGACTACGCCCTCACGCCCGTGCGTCGAGGCGTACGCATCGCGACTACCGGCCAGCTCCGCCGACAGCCATCCGCCGTTGCGGCCGGACGCGCCGAATCCGGCGAACTCACGCTCCAGGATCGTGATCCGCAGGTCGGGCTGTTCGCGCTTGAGGTAATACGCGGTCCACAACCCCGTCAGACCGGCGCCGACAATGCACACGTCGGCCTCGTGGTCACCCGGAAGCGACGGTCGCCGCTTCGGCAGGCCGATCGAGCGGTACCAGAACGACACGTCGCCGTTGATGAACTTTGTCGGATCGCCGACTGTGCTGCCGCCGGTGGGCATGGGTGTGCTCCTGTTCGTTATGCGTGGGCGTTAGAGAGACGCAGCCGCGGCCGGTTTCGGTGCTGCGGGCTGCGGGTCACCGGACGCGAGAACCGCGGCGTCGTCGGGGTGGAAGGTGAGCCATACGCGATCGCCGGCATTGGCGGAGCTGATGGCACCGGCGCTTTCGCGCACCAGCACGATGGTGCCGTCATCGAGACGGACCTCGACCTTGCGGGAGTTGCCGAGGTAGATGTGCTGGACCACGGTCCCCGGGACCGCATTGATCGCGTCCGGACGCGGACCGTCGGGCTCGATCCGGATGCGTTCGGGTCGCACCACCACCGCGACACCTGCACCACGGCTGTGCTCGGGACCCCGGACCGCGGAGAGGCGATGCCCGTTGGAGTCGGCTTCCCGCCCGCCGTCGGAGACCCCGTGGAACAGTGACGACTCGCCGAGGAACTGCGCCACGAAGAGCGTGTTCGGGTACTCGTAAAGCTCAGTGGGGGAACCGATCTGCTCGATGCGCGCGTTGTTGAACACCGCGATGCGATCCGAGAGGATCAGCGCCTCGTCCTGGTCGTGCGTCACGTAGACGAACGTCGTGCCGAGATCTGAGTGGATGCGCTTGATCTCCAGCTGCAACGAGTCACGCAGCTTTTTGTCGAGGGCACCGAGCGGTTCGTCCATCAGCAGGACGCGGGGGCTGTACACCATCGCCCTTGCAAGCGCGACACGCTGTTGTTGACCGCCCGACAGCTCTTTGGGCCTGCGCCGGCCCAAGTGGCCAAGGCCCACCATCTCCAACGCCTGCTCGACCAGCGTGCGGCGCTCAGCCGCAGGGATCTTGCGCTGCCGCAGAGGATATTCGACGTTCTGCGCAACGGTCATGTGCGGAAAGAGCGCATAGTGCTGGAAGACCATGCCGATATTCCGCTTGTACGGCGGAAGATTCGTGACAGCACGGCCGTCGATGAGCAATTCCCCCGACGTGACGTCGGCGAATCCGGCGATCATGTTCAGCGTCGTGGTCTTGCCAGATCCACTGGGACCCAGCAGGGTCAAGAACTCGCCCGGGCGGGCTTCCAGATCGATGGCGTCCACCGCGGTGAAGTCCCCGTAGCGCTTCGTCAGACCACGCATGGTGATCGAAGCGCCCTGGGGTGAGCGGTCATCCGACATTTCGTCTCCTCGTCGCATAGATGCTCGCAAGGACCGTGACGACGGTCGTGAGGGCAAGGATGAGAGTCGCCGCAGCCGCGATGGTCGGATCGGTGTCGCGGGTGACCGACGAGTACATCCGCACGGGCAGCGTCTGCAGGTAAGGGCTCTGAATGAACAGCGACAACACCACCTCGTCGAAACTGGTGGCGAACGCGAACACCGCCCCGGACAGAACGCCGGGCGCCACGAGTGGCAAGGTCACGGTACGGAATGCGGTCCATCGCCCAGCCCCGCAGATCGCGGCGGCATCCTCGAGGCGCCGATCGAACCCTTGCAGGCTTGCCATCACCGGGATGATGACGAAGGGCAGGGCCAGGACACTGTGCGCCACAACGAAACCCAGCGTGGTGCCGAGCAGGTTGAGCCGCAGGAACAACGCGTAGAGCCCGATCGCGATCACGATGACCGGCACCAACATCGGCGCCAGCAACAGCGCCCGAAGCCCCTGCTGGCCGAAGAACCGGGTCCGGCTCAGCGCGAGTGCGGCCGCGGTGCCGCACACCGTCGCGACGATCGCGACCAGCACACCGACTTGGATGCTCGCCTGCAGGGCGGCCATCCACGACGGATCGGAGAAGAAGTTGGCGTACCACTGCGTCGACCAACCCTGGGGCGGGAAAGTGAATGTCGGGCGATCGGTGAAGCTCAGCGGGATCACGACGAGCGAGGGGGCGACGAGCCAGAGCGCGATAACGGCGCAGAAGAGCATAAGGAGCGCCCGCCAGACGGTATTCAATCGACTGTTCATGCGCGCAGCCCCTGCCGGTTCGCCCGGCGCAGGGCCAACGCGAGCACTGCGAGCACCAGGAACGTCAAGACCAGGAGCACCACACCCATCGCTCCGCCCTTGCCCCACTGCAACAGGCTGCTGACCTGTGCGTAGATCTGCTGGCTGATCAGCGAGTTGTCGGGTGAGCCCAACAACGCTGGGGTCACGTAGAAGCCGAGACTGCTGATGAACACCATCAGGCAACCCGCGCCGACGCCGGGAAGCGACAACGGCACCCACACCCGCAGGAACGAGACGACGGGCCGTGCCCCCAGGCTCGCCGAGGCCAAGATGAGCCTGCGATCGATGCCGGCCATCACCGCATACAGCGGTAACACCATGAACGGCAACAGGATCTGACTCATGCCGATCACCACGCCCAAGTTGGTGCGGATGAGATGCACATCTCCCAGGCCGATCGATGTCAGCACGGAGTGCACGGGGCCGTTGTCGGCCAACAGGATCACCCATGAAAACGTTCGAACCATGAGGCTGGTCCAGAACGGCACCAGCACGAGCATCGTCAGTAGCGCGCGCACCTTGGGCCCGAACGCCACCATCGCGTATGCGTACGGATAACCGAGAACCAAACAGACGACGGTCACGGTCAGCCCCGTCGTGAACGTCCTGGCGAGCACGTCGCGCTGCACGGGGTCGGTCAGGTACCACGCGAAATTGCCCAGTCCCAGTTCAGGTTCGCTGAGTGCCCGCCACAGCATGACGCCGAGTGGCACGACGAACACGCCGAGGACGAGAACCACAGCGGGGAGCAGCAATCCGACGGTACCGCTGCGTCGTCGTTTGGCACCGACGGGCAGCTCATCCGGCGCCTGGCGGGACGTACTCGGCCCCGACAATGCATCGATTACGGTCATAGAGTCGAATCCTGTTAGCCGGCAAGCCAGTCCGTGTATGCGGTGACGAGCTTGTCGTGGTTTTCAGCCCAATACGGCAGGTCGATCGGGAACTTGTCCTTCTCCCGCTCGGGTGTCGTGGTCAGATACGCCTTGGCGAGATCGTCGAGCTGAGGCTTGGAGTCGACGTTGACCGGGCTGTACGAAGTGAGTTCGGCGAGCTTCGCCTGCTGCTGGGCACCCAGGTAGAAGTTGATGAGCGCCATGGACGCCTTCGGGTTCTTGGCGTTCTTCGGCACCGCGATGGTGTCCGCCTCGGGCATCCACTGGTTCCACATCGGAGCGAACGGTGCGCCGTTCTTCACAGCCGCGTACGCACGGCCACTCCACAGCACGGCCATGTCGACCTGGCCCGACTCGACAAGCTGCTGGGCCTGCGCACCGGTGGTCCAGAACACGCTGTCGTCACGAATACTGGACATCTTGCGCAGCGCGCGATCGACGTCGAGCGGATACATCTGGTCGGGTGCGACGCCGTCGGCCAGCAAGGCGCCTTCGAACACGCCCGGATCGACTTCGCCGGAAATCCCTTGGACTGCCCGCTTTCCGGGGAATTTGGCCGTGTCGTAGAAATCGGCCCAGCTCTTCGGCGGGTTGTCACCGTACTTCTCGGTGTTGTAGATGACGATCAGGCCGTACTGCATGGCGGGCACCGAACAGTCGTCAGTCTTGGCGCCCGGCGGAATCTTGCTGACATCAACGATGCTCGTGTCGATCGGCACGAACAGTTCGCCGCAGTTGCGCGCGGTGAAAACGTTGGTCGAGTCGATGACGTCCCACGTGACGTTCCCGGACTCGACCTGACTCTTGATCTTCGAGTTGTCCGTCGGCCCGTCCTGAAGGATACGGGCGCCGGATTCCTGCGCGAAGGGATCGACCGCAGCCTTCATCTGGCCGTCTTGGTAGATGCCACCGTAAGAGACGAAGGTCAGCGTAACGCCCTTCAAGGCATCGGCTTTCACCGTTCCGGCTTGCGGCGGCCCACTGCCGAGATCGACGTCTGCGGAGCTGCCCGGGCCGGCCGGGGTGCATCCGGCGGCGATGGCCGTCGTGACGAACAGCGATGCGGCGGTCAGTGGCAGGTGTCGGCGTGGTGAGAATGCGGCCACGGATCACTCCTTATATTGTGGGCGGGCTGACGATCCAGAGCAGTTCGGCAGGCTCCGTGCTTTGGTTGTGAACGGTGTGCGGCACAGACGTCCGGTACTCGGCGCTGTCACCGGATTCCAGGTGATGCATCACGCCATCGAGCTCGAGCACGATGCTGCCGTTGATGACCAGCAGAATTTCCTGCGAGTCGTCGTGGACATAGGCCTCCCCGGCGGTACCTCCCGGGGCGAACTCAGCGACGTACACCTCGAGATTGCGCAACGGCTTCTGGGAGAGAAGGTATTTCGCGCTCGTATCCGAGACGTGGATCTCGGGCCGGTCCCGCTTGCGCAGAATCCGGGCCCCGTTTGCATGATGGTCGGTGAACAGATCCGGCAAGGTCACTCCAAGTTCCTCACACAACCGGCGCAGCGTGCCCACGCTGGCGTTGACCTGTCCGCGCTCCAACTGGCTGAGGAAGCCAGGAGACGTGGCGGCACGCGTGGCGAGGTCACGCAGGGTCAGCTTGCGCGCCAGGCGGAACTCCCGAATGCGGGCACCCAGGTCGGACTCTGCCGTAGCGGGCTTCGTGGCCGCGTCCGCGCTCTCAGATTGCATGGATATGGAACGTCCGTTCGTGTGAGTAGATCGCTGTTTCTGTCTCACTAAACAAGTTGTTCGTTGAACGTAGGGGATTGCTTGCTGTGACGCAACCCCTACGCTTGCGCTGGTTGTGACTGGGGTCTCACGGGCAGCCCGAAGTGCCCAGGTAAGGAATGCGCCGAACCGGCGAAAGGTCAGCGACTGACCGGCTGACATGTGGTGCGAAAAATGTACGTCACCACGCGAACGCGCGCGCGTCGAACGCGTACCGCGTCAGTGCCTACCGAGGGCGTGCGGGCCGGTACGCACAGGCAGCCCGCCTTCGAAGCGAGCCATCGACATCGCCGCCACGTCGGGATCAGCGGTTCGACCCTCGGCGAGATCGGCCAGCACCTCGCCCATGAGAGCCGAATACTTGAACCCCTCGCCGGAATCGCCACAGGCGAGTACGACGCCGTCTGGCAACGCGTCGATGACGAACTTGCCGTCAGGCGAATCGGTCCACGAACAGACATGTGCGCCAAGCACTGTGGGCTTCACCGACGTCAAATCCCGCTCGACGCGGTCTCTCAGCAGTGCCGTGCGCATGACATCCGGTGTCCGATCGAGGTCTGCGTCATCGTAGGGACGCAACGGTAGGTCGAGGCCGATCTTGTAGCCGATGCCGGGAGACGGCATGGCATAGATGCCCGGGGTGTCACCGTGCGGACCGTCGAAAAGGCACGGGTGATCGTCTGTCGCACCGGGGTTTTCCGGGTCACCGAAGTGCACGGTTTGTTCGAGGTAGGGATGCAGAGGTAGATCCACACCGATCGTTTCGAGCAATCGATGAGTTCCCGGGCCGGCCGCGACGATGACCACGTCGGCCTCCTCTGCGGTGTGATCGTCGAACTTCACGCGCACACCGCTGCCGCCTGTCTCGATGCCCGTGACCGTGCGACCGAACGACTCGATACCCCCGCCCGCGAGGAATAGCCGCTCCTGCGCCCGCAGCGATTCTTCGGCGAGAACGACCCCGGCCGCCGGCTGCCAGACCGCGCCTCTCCCATCCGGCCGCAGACCGGGAAAGAAGGTCGCGACGTCACCGTCGTCGACGACCGTGTGGTCGACGTCGAACCGCTCCATCATGGCGATCAGGTCCGGAAGGGATTCGTCGTCCCGCCACAGCAATCCACGCTTCAGGAACACCGTTGACTGCGACCGCTCGGCAAGACGTTCCATCGACTCGATGCCCCGCAACGCCATGCGCACCCGCACCGGATCGGGGTCGGCGATCCGCCACAGCCGAGTCGGGCCAGACGACGACGACTCCGCGTTGAGCGGCCCAAAACGGTCGACGAGCGTGACCCGATGGCCCCGCCTCACCAGCTCGGCGGCAGTGGGCAGCCCCCACGCTCCGGCACCGATCACCACACATTTCATCGCAGACCGCACACCGTGATAGTGCACTACGTCGGTTGGCGTCGGCAACGAGGGTGGTCGGTCATAATCCGAATCGCCTGTCTTGCAATCTTTTCAAGCTCTAGCACCAGCAAGCAAACGGAGGGGCACCCAATGCGGGTGCCCCTCCTTTTGTGTCGTGGGTCAGCGGCCGTTGCCGAACGTCGGCGTGATGTCACCAACCGTCGCCTGGCGCTGAATGTCATGCACCCACTGATGATGGGTCACATCGGCACCCGCCGGAGCGGCCAAGCCCACCAGGGCAGCAGCGAAGCCGGTGGCAATAGCGCCGGCAAAACCAAACTTCTTCATGGCAAAGCCCTTCTTCTCGGATTCGAGCCGTGGCAGATGTCGCGGTCCGGATGTTCTAGTCACCGGTTCGGGGGTTTCCTACCCGGTCTGACTGCCACAACAGCCCGCTCAACGCCCTTAATTCCACTGGCAGAAATTGACCGCCCGCTGGCAGAAACCGCAGATTGGGTGCGCCACCTTCGTGAGCCCGGCTACCGTTTAGGTGGTGACGGTGTCTCGATCACATGCTGCCCGGGTCTGCGCGGCTGCGACCGTCATTCTCACGCTCGCCGCCTGCGGACAGGGCACGCAGCCACAACCCGACCCCACGACGCCGGCGATGACCGCACCTGCCGCACCGGTGACGACGACACCGCCCGTCGTTCCGACGGGTGACTTCGCACCGGTCGGCCAGCTCATGAACGATGCGATTGCGGCACACCGGTTGCCAGGTGCGGTGGTTCAGGTCGGGCACTCCGGCAACATCGTCTTCCGCCGAGCCTTCGGCTCACGAAAGCTCGCCGGTGAACCAGGGTTGGACGGGTCGCCCTCCCCTGCCGAGCCGATGACCGAGGACACACTTTTCGACCTGGCGTCGTTGACGAAAAGCCTCACAACGGCCACCGCCATCATGCAGCTCTACGAGCAAGGCAAGGTACAGATCGACGAACCCGTGCAGACCTACCTCCCCGACTTCAATCCGCCCAACGACCCACGCCGCGCGCAGGTGACGCTGCGCATGTTGCTCACGCACACGTCGGGCATCGCGGGAGATCTCAGTCTCGACGGGCCCTGGGGACTGGACAAAGCCGACAAGGCCGACGGGATTCGCCGTGCACTCGGCGCGTGGGTGGTGTTCGGTCCGGGTGAACTCTTCCACTACTCCGACATCAACTTCATCATCCTCGGCGCACTGATCGAGAAGATCACCGGCGAGCCGTTGGAAGATTACATACGGCACAACGTCTTTGAGTCCCTCGGCATGAACGACACCTACTATCTGCCCGCGGCCAAAGCATGTGGCCCATACCAGATCCGGGGAACCGCGATCGCTCTCGATCCAGGCGCGCCCGAAGTTGACGAGTGCCCGCCGGGCACTTGGAATACCAAGCTTCTGACGCGCGTCGCGCCCACGGCAGTGGACGGGGACACTCCGGGCCTCAACCCCGATTTCGGTCACCTGTTGCGCGGCACTGTCCATGACCCGACGGCACGGCGCATGGGCGGAGTAGCAGGAAGCGCGGGGGTGTTCTCGACGGTGCACGACGTCGGTCTGTTCGCGCAAGCTCTGCTCGATCGCCTCGCCGGCCGACCGAGTGCGTTCCCGCTGACGCGCTCGACGCTGGAACTGATGACCACGCCGCAGCAACCCGGACACACCGCCGCGCAACTGGATGCCGCGAACAACGCCGCCCGCGAAGCCATCGAAACCTCGGCCAACACAACCGATCCCCTGCTTGCCCCGCACTATCCCGCAATCGCCGGACAAGACCTTCGCGGCTTCGGCTGGGACATCGACACCGCACATTCCCGGCCACGTGGTCTGATCTTCCCGATCGGCAGCTTCGGGCATACCGGATTCACCGGAGTGACGCTGTGGATCGACCCGGGATCGAACACCTACGTTGTTGTCCTCGCGAACGTGATCCACCAACGTGGCGGCCCACCGATCGCGGGGCTGAGCGGCGAAATCGCGACCTTGACGGCACGGGCCTTGCATCTGTACGGGACGTAGCCAACCTCAACCGAGCTTGCGGCCCTTGATGTACACCTGCACAACAGCGTCGTCTCTCATGCCCATCAGCAGTGTGAACAGCAGTCGGTCACGGTCGCCGTCCTCGATCTGGGCCAATGTTTCGGCCAGCAGTTCCTGGCGGTGGGGGTCGACCACCACGAAGTCGGCTTCCTTGCCTGCGTCGAGGTTGCCGATCCGCGCTTCCAGGTCGAGCGCACGCGCACCGGCGAGCGTCGCGGTGAACAACAGTTCGGCCGGATGCAGCGCAACCGAGTGGTCTCCCGGCTCGGACATGTGCACTTTGAAGCAGTCGTTGAGCACGCGGGGCATCAGCCACTCGTCGCCGGCGCTCACATCGGTGCCCAGCGACACGTTCACCCGACTGCGCACCGTGGAGCGCCACGGCATGACGCCGCTGCCGAGGAACAGCTGGGAGGTTGGACAGTGCGCGATCGACGTCGCGGTGTCGGCCATGCGGGCCAATTCGTCGGTGGTGCAGTGCACCGCGTGTGCCAGCACGCTGCGTGGGCCCAGCAGCGTCTTGCCCGCCGGTGTCGAGCCTCCACCGAATCTGCCGTCGTAGGTGTCCAGATAGGTTTGCACACCGTAGGTTTCGTGTACCGCCGCCACCTCGTCGACGTTCTCGTTGAGGTGAGTGTGGAAGTACACGCCCCGATCGCGGACCGAATCGTAGACCTCGCCGAGCGCGTGGAGGGTCTGCGCCGTCACCGACAGGGCGAACCGCGGCACCACCGCGGCGTGCACGAGTGCAGTCGCCGGATCGCCGGTGTCGGCACCGTGCCACCGGTCGATTTCGGCCACCACCAACGAGATCGCTGTCTTCTCGTCGGTGAGCAACGGCCCGGCCGACGGCGGTCCCACGGTCTGGATGCCACGGCCCGATATGGTGCGCAACCCGGTCCGGATCGACTCGGTGAACAGAGCATCCTGAGCGTGGGGAAAAGCAGATCCGAACACCAGTGCCGTCGTCGTACCGACGCTGATTCGGCGGCTGCAGAAGTCTCGCGCCGCCTGCTGTGCGTAGGCGGGGTCGGCCAGTTTGGCTTCGGCTGGAAATACGCAGCGCACCAACCAATCCAGGAGCCGGCCGCCGCCGTAGGCGTCGGTGCAGTAAGTCTGCGGGAAGTGTATGTGCGTGTCGACGAACCCGGGTAGCAGGAAGGCGGGCCGGAAATCTACAGTTTCGGCGCCATCGCCGGGCCGGTCTGCGTAGGCGCCGCTGTAGGTGATGCGTCCGGTGCCGTCGACCACCACCACGCCGTCGGGCTCGCTGACCAGGCAATCGCGTACGTCGGCCAGCTCAGGATTGCCGCCGATGTGCATCAGGTGCCCGCGATACGCCCGCGTCATCCCGTTCACCCGGTATTGGTCACGCCAGCCAGCCCTGCTGCAGATCCCAGGCCGGACCGGGTGGCGGGGCGTCGTCGCGCGTGACGGTGGCCTGGATGAGCCCGTATGGGCGGTCGTCGGCGTGGAACACCTCGTTGTTGTTCTGCAGCCCGAACGGTGTCAGGTCGTAGACGAAGTGGTGTTTGTTGGGCGCCGACAACCGCACTTCGGCGATCTCGGGATAGCTTTCCAGCACAGCCTTCCCCATGTGAAAGAGGGTTTGCTGCAGTGCCAGCGACTGCACGACGGCGAATTGTTCGGTGAGCCGGGCCTTGACGCCGTCATACAGTTCGTCCCAGGCGACATCGGTTGTTGTGAAACGCCATTGCGCTATCAGCGAAGTCGCCATGACTCGGTCGTGGGTGGGTTCGAGGACTGTGTACTCGTCGGTGAGGAAGCCGGCGAACTCCGAGCCGGTCGACTTCAGGATGACCAGATCTTTCAGTCCGCCGATCACCCATTCGCCGTCACCGTCGACGGTCACCGCTGCGGTGCGCGTCTCCTGCCCCCGGCGGATCCAGGTGTGGTCGTGCTCGGAGCCGTTGACAACCACTCGCTGCCAGGCGTATTCGTCAATCTCGATACGGGCGGCATCGACGGGTTCGACGTCATTCACGAAGTGGCGGGCCAGCGCCAGGCCGTAGTCCTCGACGGTCGATATACCGGGTTGTTTGGCATAGGCGTACACAGTTTGTTTCTGTGTGTCGGTGGGTAGCACCCGGGATTGATCGCCGGTGAGGTGGGCGGCGCTGAAATCGCCGCGCAGACAGGTCGATACGTTGAGGTCGTGGATCTCGTGGCGGGGGCTGTCGCGGTAGATCCGCACCACGCGGTTTTCCGCCTTACCGTACTGGTGTTTGCCCAGGATGATGTTAGACATGATTCAGCTCCCTCGGTACGTCGAATAGGCGAAGGGCGCCAACAACAGTGGCACGTGATATCTGTCTGAGGTGCCGGTGACAGACACGGCGACCACGACTTCCGGGTAGAGGGCGTCGAGAACGTGGGTGCTGATGTGGGTCACGTCGCCTCGTCGGTCAACAGACGTTGTAAACGGAGTCGGTTGATCTTGGCCAGCTCGCTGCGCATCACCCGGCGTTCGGTCTCAGGATCGTTGCACAGCCGCTCGGTCAGGATGGCGAGAAGTTCCTCCGCGGAGCGCCCGCTGGCGCATACCAGGTACACGTAACCGAATTTGTCCTCGTAGGCACGGTTTTTCGTCGCCAGTTCGGCGCGGACTGCGTCGTCGGCCTCGGCCACCCCGGCCTGTTCACGCGCCGACGACGCGTTGTCGACCCGGCCACCGATACGGGGATGGCCGTCGAGCGCGGCGTCGATTTCGGCGTCGGGCAGTTCGGCGAGGACCCGATCGGCTCGGTCCAGCAGCGCATCGACATTCCGGAACGGCGTACCCGCCAGCACGCGTCGCGCCCAGATCGGCGACGTGCACACCTCGAACAGCATATGCATGCGTTGCCGGTCGCTGAGTTGGTTGAATCCGGCGATGCCGAGCGCACGGTGGGTGGGCATGCCCGTCAGCGTAGATCGGCGAGGCGGCCGAACCGTGCCGCCGCGATCGGGTTGGCGTCGGCAACCAGGTCACCGAACCGGTAGTTGACGATCTTGGCGATCTCGATCAGCGCGAACGCCTTCTCCGCACCCGGAGAGTTGTCCATCCGCGCCCACCCGTTCTGCAGGACACGGTCGAAGTGCTCAGTCTCGCGGGCGCAGATGATCAGCGGGAATCCGAAATGTTCGCGGTAGGCGGTGGCCAGTGCGACGACGTCGTTGTGGTCATCCTCATCGAGATTGGACAGCGCAACGTGGTCGACGGCCAGCGCCCGGCCCGTCTCGTCTTCTGCGCCGAGGTCGGGAAACGCCCCGATCAATTGCAGTTGTTGTTCGGAGGAGCCGGTGAGCAGGGCGTCTTGGAAGGCTTCTCGCAGCGCGTTGGTGTCGGCGAACGGCCGGCGCTCGAATACCCGGTCGAGCACCCACTCCACGTTCTGCACCACACCGCCGAATACCTCGGTGAAACGGTGCTCGGTCATGGTGTTGACTTCATCGAGGGTTATCGTGCCGCCGCCGGCCACCGGGGCGCCGCGCCCACCGAGGTGGAAGAACACGACGTTGAGCAGGATCGCGGCGATTGCGCCGATGCTGATGCCGCTGCCGAACAGCAGATCGATGCCGGCCGGCAGCGCTTGGGCCACATCGGGATACGACGTCACCCACAGCGCCAGCGCCAGGCTGGTGGTGACGATGATGAGGTTGCGGTGGTCGGTGAAATCCACCTTGCCCAGCGTCTGGATACCGACGACCGCTACCGTCGCGAACAGCGTCAGCGCCGCCCCGCCCAACACGGGTTGGGGTATCGAGGACACCACTGCGGCGACCTTGGGCAGAAAGCCCAGCAGGATCATGATCGCGCCGGCGGCGGCCACCACCCAGCGGCTCTTGACCCCCGTCAGCCGCACCAGGCCGACGTTCTCCGAAAACGCGGTGTAGGGAAAGGAATTGAAGATACCGCCGATCGCGGTGGCCAGACCGTCGGCGCGCAGCACATTGCCGATGTCGGACGCTTTGATGCGCTTGCCGACGATTTCACCCGTGGCATAGGTACTTCCGGTGGACTCCACGGCGGTGATCATCAGCACGATGATCATCGTCAGACAGGCAACGATGTCGAATTTGGGCAATCCGAACAGGAACGGCTGGGTGAACCCCACCGCCGATGCCTGTCTGACATCGTCGAAGTTCATGTCCCCCAGGACGAATGCCACCACGCAGCCGGCGATCAGGCCGAGCAGCACGGCGATCGTCGCCAGGAATCCACGAAACACCCGCTGGATCGCGACGATGACGGCAATGGTGCCCAGCGCGTACAGCAGCCACCGCAGGTTGCCAGGATCCACCTCACCGGTGTGCGGGTTGGTGACGGCGTCGTGCGCACCGACCGGAACCAGGCAGAGCCCGATGATGGTGATCAGCGTTCCTGTGACCACGGGTGGGAAGAAGCGCAGCAACCTTATGAAGACCGGGGCGATCAGGAAGGTGAAGATCCCGGCGACGATCACGGCGCCGTAGACGTAGAGCAGGCTCGCCGAGCCCCCGCCGTGGGCTAACCCGATGGCGATGATCGGTGACACCCCGGCGAACGTCACGCCCTGCAACAACGGCAGTCGCACGCCGATCTTCCAGAACCCGACCGCCTGGATGATCGATGCGATACCGCAGGTGAACAGGTCGGCCGTGATCAGCTTGACGAGGTCTTCGGTAGGTAGGTCGATGGCGTTGGCGATGAGGATCGGCACCAGCACGGCGCCCGCGTAGAAGGCCACGACGTGTTGGAAGCCGTAGGTGGCGAGCTTGGGAACCGGTGGCACCTCGTCGACCGGATGCACACGCTTCTTGCGCTTCTGGGTGATCGGTCCCGCCATCGTCCAAGGATGGGACAGTTTGTGGCAGTTCGCACGCCGAGTTGCGGGACTGGTCGCAGTACCGCTTGGCGAGTTCGCTGTTCACGCTGCACGGTACGGTCGCATTGATTACCGTCCGGGGATGGACCTCAACACCGTCGAGGTGGTCGACCGACCGACCCGTCGCGACGAGTTGTGGCCGCTCGCAACGGGTGACGCCATACTGGCCGGCGGCACCTGGCTGTTCTCTGAACCCCAGCCGCATTTACGTCGGCTGATCGACATCACCGGGCTCGGTTGGACTCCGATCACATTGCACGACAGCGGAATCGATCTGTCCGCGACATGCACCGTGGCCGAGGTGTCGCGGCTTCGGACAGCCTGAGCGCCCATCGGCCGGACTGGGCGGCCGCGCCGTTGTTACGTCAGTGTTGCACTGCGTTGCTCGCGTCGTTCAAGATCTGGCACCACGCCACGTTCGGTGGAAACATCTACCTTTCGTTGCCGGCGGGGGCGATGATCTCGCTGGCCGTCGCACACACCGTCGTGCGCGGCCGTTACCACACCCAACGGGTACAGCACGCGCACTTGGAAACCCACGGCTGTACCGGATGGCGCGACGACGACGGGCGGCTGGTCATTCGCACCAGCACTCAGGTGCCGTTCCTGGTCCGCGACGAACTGTGCCGCATCTTCGGCCTCGAACGCGACGCCGTACACGTGCTCGCCACATGTGTCGGCGGTGGCTTCGGCGGCAAACAGGAGATGCTGACCGAAGACCTCGTCGGGCTTGCGGTGCTGCGACTCGGCCTACCGGTGCGCTACGAATTCAGCAGGTCCGACGAGTCCACGGTCGCACCGTGCCGTCACCCATTCCGAGTGGACGTGACCGCGGCGGCCGATGACGCCGGCACACTGACCGCGTTGGCGATCGACGTACTGGTCGATGCGGGCGCGTACGGCAATCACAGTCCTGGCGTCATGTTCACGGCTGCGCCGAGTCGATCTCGGTGTACCGCTGCCCGAACAAGCGCGTCGACGCCCAAGCGGTCTACACCAACAACCTGCCTTCCGGTGCGTTCCGCGGATACGGCCTGGGACAGGTCATCTTCGCAGTCGAATCCGCACTGGACGAGCTCGCGCAGCACATGGGCATCGACCCCTTCGACCTGCGCCGCCGCACTGTGGTCAAGCCCGGCGACGTTCTGGTAGACGCGCATGTATCCGACGATCTGATCTTCGGCAGCTACGGCTTGGACCAATGCCTCGATCTGGCCCAGACTGCGTTTGCCGCCGGCAATGAGGTCTGCGCACCAGTCGGCTGGCAGGTCGGCGAGGGTATGGCCATCGCCATGATCGCCACCATTCCGCCACGCGGGCACTTCGCCGAAGCCGCTTTGTCGTTGCGCGCTGACGGGCGGTACGAGTTGTCAGTCGGCACTGCAGAATCCGGCAATGGGACCACCACGGTGCACCAACAGCTCGTCGCCACCGTGATGAACTCCACCACCGACCGGATCAGCATCCGGCAATCCGACACCGACGTATGTGGTTATGACACCGGAGCATTCAGTTCCGCGGGCATCGTCGTGGCCGGCCGCGCGGTGCTGGCTGCCTGCGAAGCGCTGCGCGCCGAGATCACGTATGCGGCCGCCGAACTCACCGGAACCGACCCAAAAAAGTGCGTGGTGGGCCCACACGGTGTGCAGTGCGCTACCCGATTCGTCACGTTCGCCGAGCTTGCACTGCCGATGACCGCAACCGGCCACCACGACGGCACACCCCGCTCGGTGGCGTTCAACGTTCACGCCTTCCGCGTGGCCATCAACCCCGAACAATGCCGAGGCCAGGTGGAAGGTGGTGTGGCTCAAGCTATCGGCTCAGCACTGTACGAGCAGATGCACATCGGGGCCGACGGCACGGTCCTCACTCGAACGCTCCGCAACTACCACATCCCCCAATTGGCTGATGTACCGCGCACCGAGGTCTACTTCGCCGACACGTACGACGAACTGGGCCCGCTCGGGGCCAAGTCGATGAGTGAATCGCCGTACAACCCGGTAGCCGCGGCACTCGCGAACGCGATCGCGCGCGCCTGCCGAATCCGCCCTCGGGAATTGCCGATGACACCCGCAAGAATCTGGCGCGCATTGCACTGCGCCGACCGTGCCTGAGATACAGGTGCGGGGGATCTGACTGCCATGCATTCCATTTCAACCAACCGTCGGTAGCTTCGACCGTCCGTGGTTCACTTGCTGTGCGTCACTGCCGCTTCGCCCGCGGGAGTGGCGGGCCTCGGGGTCTCGTCCGACTCCTCGTCCTCGAACGCGGTGAGCCAGATCGTTGCAGCGACTGACAGTGCTGCGGCCACTGCGATGTAACCGGCAAAGGCGAGCACAGTTCCCGTGGAGGCGATCAGTGCAGCTGCCGCCAGCGGGGTGAGACCGCTACCGAAGATGGAGCCGAGCTGGTAGCCCATGGAGATTCCCGAGTATCCGACCCGGCTGTCGTAGATGCTGGCGAAAAAGGCCGCCATGGTTCCGTAAGTCGCGGCGTACGGGGTGAAGATCAGCAAGTAGCCCAGCAGTGCGAGGGCGAAACTGCCGGTATCCAGTAGCAGAACCCACGGAACGCCCATGAGACCCATGCCGATGTTCCCGATCAAGAACACCTTCTTGATGCCCACGCGGTCGGCCAGATGAGCGAAAGTTGGAATCAGGATCAGCGTGACGACTTGGCACAGCAGGATCAGCAACAGCATCTGGCTGTAACTGAAGTCGAGGGTGGTTGTTCCGTAGCTGAGGCTGTAGACCGCGGCACCGTAGATCACGACGCCATGCACAAGGTAGGCACCGGCCATCAGAATCACTTGCTTGCGGTATTGGCGCAGCACGCTCATCAACGGGCTGGCTTCCTTCTCGTTACGCCGTTCCAGCCGCTTGAACTCGGGGCTCTCTTCGACGCGGAGACGAATGACGAGACCCACGATGACCAGTGCAAAACTCGCCAGGAACGGGATGCGCCAGCCCCACGCGACAAGTTGTTCCTCCGACATCATGCCCGTGGTGATCAGGAAGACGCCGTTGGCGATGATCTGGCCGGCCGGCGATCCCGCCTGAACCCAGCTTCCATACAGCCCACGTCGGTGCTTAGGGGCATGTTCGACGGTCATGAGAACGGCCCCGCCGTATTCACCGCCGACCGAAAGTCCTTGCACGAAACGGAGACACACGAGGAGCAACGGAGCCATGACCCCGATCGACTCGTACGTAGGCAGCAAGCCGATCGCGCCGGTCGCCGTGCCCATGACGACGAGCGTCATGACAAGCATGGGCCGGCGTCCGACACGGTCGCCGAAATGGCCGACGATGAGCCCGCCGAGCGGCCTGGCAACGAAGGCGACGCCGAAGGTCGCGAACGACAGCAGGGTGCCGACCAGCGGGTCATGGGAGGGAAAGAACACGTGGCGAAAGATCAGCGCGCTGGCCGTGCCGTAGATGAAGAAGTCGTACCATTCGATCGTCGTGCCGACGAAACTGCCGAGCGTGGCCTTCTTTGCGGGCGTGAGCATCGGGGAGCCTTTCTGCCGCCCTCAAACCTGAGGGGAATACGTGACCGGAGCTGAGGCGTGAGATCAATCACGCTAGGGGCGACGACCTCGGAATCACACGGCCCGAGGAGACAAGTTCGACGGGAGATCTTTGGCAGTCGATGACACCTCCCGGGAAGACGTACCGACACCCAAAGAGCGTGGCCGAGATTCGTCGGCTTCAAGCCAGGGCGGCCTGCTGCTCGGTGCTCGTGCCAAGGTGCGTGACCTGAATGCCGGCGTGGGTCTTGTGCCGGATGTTGATCCCAATCAGGACGGGCGTGAGCCCCTCAAGAAGACGGCTCATCTCGAGCGATCCCGCGTCGACGACACGCAGTCCCGCGATACGCTCCAACGCCGCGGCAGCCACCTGCTTGGCCTCCGGCTCGCCGCAGATCAGCGTGTCCTGATCGAGGGGGCGGGCAAGGTTGCGCAACGCGGCCGCGCTTATCGTGTGCAGACCCGACGCGAGCGCAACCTGGTCATCGATCGCCGAACGGGCCTGTTGGGCAGCGGAACCGTGCCAGGGGTCGATCAGATGTGTAGGCCGTCCGCCCACGGCGGTGGCGAGTGGAACCGTCGTGTCGAGCAACACCTGACCAGGACGCCACTGGTCGGCGACGCTTCTGAGTGTCGCGACGTGGCTGGCGAACGGTACCGCCGCAACGACCAGTCGATCGGTTCGCGCCACTGCTTCGCCGTTCCGGCACCCGATGAACTTGCCGCCGCCGACGCGCTCGTGGGCCAGCTCAGCAGCACGCTGGGCGCGGTCAGCATCGCGAGAGCCGAGGCAGACTGTGTACCCCGCGACGCCGAGTCGTAGCGCAAGGCCTAACCCCAGATTTCCTGTGCCACCCAGGATGGACACCGTCTCGCTGACCACATCATGAGTTGCTGCGGGAGATTTCGAACTTGGTGCCACGGTGCTCCTCCTCATCGGATCCGCCCACAGCCGGCCGGCCCGGGTACGGAAACCATAAAAACTCGGGACCCGAGTGACCCATGGCTACTAATGCCAAAGATCACCGCAATAGTTGTCGGTCAGCGCTACGCTTGCCGCCTATGAACGCGCCAGATGCCGCGGCTCCGAGGTCGAACGAAACTCTCACTCTCGGTGAGTTGCTCGCCGACGAAGTACTCGCCGGCGCCGAGTTGATCGCGGGGCATTCCGGGTTGGACCGGGCGATCAGCGCCGTGAACGTGATGACGGTTCCCGATATCGGCAGGTGGGTTCGGCAGGACGAGTTCCTGCTCGCCACCGGCTATCCGCTTCCGCGTGACGACGAGGATCAGGGCAAGCTGTTGACCGACCTGCACCAGCTGGGTCTGGCAGGCATCGGCATAAAACTCGACCGCTACATGCCCGAACTTGGACAGGGAATGATCCACGTCGCCGACTGTCTCGGCCTACCCCTCGTCGTCATCCCGGAACGCATCCGCTTCGACGACATCCTGAGCAGGGCGTTCGCCATCATCGTCAACCGCCAAGCCTCGGCATTGGCGAAGGCACAAGAGATCCACCATTCCTTTCTCGCGATCACCCTGTCCGGTGGAGGTCTCGCTGAGTTGGCGAACAGCTTGTCCGGTCTGCTCGGGGAAGCGAGTGTCGTGATCACTGATCATCAGGGCACCGTTCTGGCGCTGGCGGGGGATGAAGCCCCCCTGGTGGATCTGCGCTTCCTGAAGACGACGTCAGCCGACTTGTTACGACTGGGCTTGACCGGTCTGCACACCGACAAGCGCACCGGCAAGCGGTGGGCGTCGCGCGAGATTCGCGCCGGGCGACTCCACCACGGCTTCGTGGTTGCCGTTGAGGCGGAGCGATCGTTCGGCGAATTCACCTTGGTGGCAGTCGGACAGGCAGCGATCGTGGCTGCATTGGAGATCACGCGTGACCTCGCGGTGGGAGCAGTCGAGCGCCGCTTCTCGTCCAACGCCCTGTTCGAACTGATCTCGGGCAGCGAATCCGAATCTGATGAATACGCCTCGTTGGGCTCTGGCTTCGGATGGGACCTCGAACGCGACATCGTCGTCCTGGTGGGCCGAAGGGAGGGCACCACTGACGAATCTCGGGCAAATAAACGCCTGTCTCGTCTGGCAGACGATCGCGCCATCGAATTCTGGACCTCCGCGGTACGCAGCAGAGACCGATTGGCGGCCGCTGCGGGCCTTGGCTCCGAACTGGTCGCTGTCATCGGCGCCGACCAGGACGCGATCACCGTCGCACGCGCCATCCAAGACGAGGTCGCGCACTTTACACATGGTCAGTACGCAATCGGGGTCAGCCGCAATTACGTTGGGCCGGCGGGTGTCTCGATCGCATACCAGGAGGCGCGCACAGCCCTGCGGCTCGGACCGCGCGTTTCGGGGGCCGGCGCGGTCACGGCCTACGGTGAGTTGGGCCTGTTCCGCTTGCTCGCGCAGGTCAGTGACGATGACCTACGGGCATTCGCTGAGGAAAAACTCGGACCTGTCCTTCGCATGAGCGAACCCGAACGGTCAGAGATGTTCCAGACCTTGGAGACGCTCATCGAACACAACATGAATATGGCCGAGGCAGCACGGCATCTCCACTACCACTACAACACGCTGCGGTACCGGCTCGCGAAACTCGAACGGCTCCTCGGTCCGTTCAGCACCAGCACGCCGGTGGCAATCCAAATCGGAGTGGCATTGCAGATCAACGAGATGCAGAAGATTCTGGCGAATCGGTCGAAATGATGGACCGGGCGTTCGGTCGTTCGTGAACGCCCGCTGAGTCAGTTCGGGCGTACGCGGGCACTGAGCCGCTCCAGGAAGTCGGCGAGACGTTCCCGCGTCACAGCCCAGATGAGCGGCAGCACTTTGATTTCGCCGCCGCCGTGCTTGGCGGCTGCGGGTGACGTGGGTGCGGCCACCGACGTCGCGGTCGCGGTGTGTTTCGGGCCGGCAGCGGTCGATACCGGCGCCGTCCGGTCCGGTTGCTCGATACGGCTGCCCAGCTCACCGGCGAAATCGACGAACATCTGGTTGGACACGTCGCGAATTCCACGGCCCAGCGATGCGATTCGGCCGGTGAGGTCGATATCCGAGACGACATCGATGCGGCTGCCCGCCTCGGCCGCTTCGACTTGCAGCGCGACATGGGCCACGACCGAACCGGATCCGCGTTTGTCGCGGCCGGACGCGTCGAGCACGATCCTTCGCGCGGCGGGGTCACGCTCGATAACCGATGCGCGTCCCGCGTAGTTCATCTTCAGGGGCCCGATGGCCACGCGCAGCACGCCCTCGTATCTGTCGTCGCCCAGATCGTCGATGAGTTCAGCGCCCGGCATGCACTCGACGACGCCGGGAGTGTCCTGAAGGAATGCCCACACCTCGTCGGGCGGGGCGCCGACCTCGGTCCGATGCTGAAGTTTCATGCGCTCTTTCCCCTTTCGAGGTCCCGCTCGTCGAGCAGCGCGAGGACCCGTTCCGCGGTGATCGGTAGTTGGGTGGGCCGGATGCCGACGGCCGCCTCGACGGCGCTGGCGATGGTGGCCGCCGGCGGTCCGATCGGAGGTTCTCCGATACCTCGCGCGTTGAGCGGTCCACGGCCCTCGCCACTTTCGATGATCGCCACCCGAATATCGGGCAGATCCATCGCTGTCGGGATCAGGTAGTCGGCGAACAGTGACGACAGCGGGTGGCCGGCATCGGTCACGCAGTCTTCGGTGAGCGCATAGCCGATACCTTGCGCGGCTCCGCCGATGATCTGACCTTCGACCCGGGTCGGGTTGATCGCTCGTCCGACATCGTGACAGGCGGCGTACTTGAGCAATCGAACGTCACCGGTTTCCAGATCGACTTCCACCTCGGCCGCGTGGGTGCCGAATGTGTAGTCGGGGTAGGTGTGTCCCTGGCCCTTCTGCGGATCGAAACCACCGGATCGGGCCCGCCAGGTGTTGAGGACGGCGGTGTCGACGCGTGCTTCGTTGGCGGCGCGTACCAGTTCCGGCAGGCTCAGGCCAGTTGCTCCGTCTTCGGTGCGCACCATGCCGTCGACCCACACCAGGGCGTCTTCGGGAACGCCGAGTTCCTTTGCGGCGACTGGAGTCAACTGGTCGCGCAGCTTGCGGGCGGCCCGCAGGATCGCATTGCCCGACATGTACAGCTGGCGGGTGGCGTAGGTGCCACCGGCGGGCGGAGTCAGCGCCGTATCGCCGATGTAGACGCTGATGTCGGACAGCGCGACACCGAGGATCTCCGAGGCTATCTGGCACAGGCTCGCCGCCTGTCCGGCACCGAGATCGGTGACGCCGCTGCGGATCAGCAAGGTGCCGTCGGCCTGCAGCGTCACCCACGCGGCGGCATGATCTCGGAACCAGATGGAGCGGCCGTACGGCTGCATGCCGCATGCGAAGCCCTGCCCGACGACTTTGTTGGGTCCGCTGGGACTGCTTGGCGCACCAAGCATTTCGAGCGCGGCGTCCCGGGTCTCGCGAACCGCGACGGCCGTTGTGATCGGTTCGCCGCCGGCCAGGAGATCGCCTTTCTCGATGTAGTTTCGGTCGCGGATCTCCTCGCGGCTGAGCCCCAGCTCGGCCGCGAGGGCGTCCATCTGCGATTCGTAGCCGAGGGTCACCTGCATGGCGCCGAATCCGCGGAAAGCGCTGGTGGGTACGTTGTTGGTGAAAACGGCCCGCGATCGGATGCGAACCGCGGGGACCTTGTACGGGCCGGGCGACAGGGCCGCGCCGGCGAACAGCACGCGGGCGCTCAGGCACGGATAGGCGCCCGCATCGCCGATGATGTCGGCGTCGACCGCGAGAATCTTTCCGTCCTTCGTGGCCGCGGTGCGGTAGTGCATGGTGAACGGATGGCGTTTGGTGCTGGCCAGGATCGACTCCTGGCGCGACCAGATCATCCGCACCGGCCTGCGGGTCCGCCAGACCAGCAGGGCGATGTAGGGCTCGACGGTCATGTCCTCTTTGCCGCCGAAGCCGCCGCCCATGTACGAGGCGATCACGCGGACCTGGCTCTGGGGCAGCCCGAGGATCGCCGCGATCTCGACCGCATGCTCGATGACCTGTGTCGAGATACGCAGGGTGACAACGTCGTTCTCGATCCACCCGACGCCCGCCTCGGTTTCGAGGTACGCGTGCTCGACGTGCTGGCTGCGGTAGGTGTGGTCGACGACGACGTCGGCCGCGGCAAACGCCGCATCGACGTCGCCGCGGTCCAGGTGCCAGTTGACCAGGACGTTGCCTTCGTCGTGCACGAGTGGTGCACCGTCGGCCAGTGCGTCTTCGGGGCGGTAGACGCCAGGCAGCGGTTCGTATTCGACCTCCACGAGGTCGGCAGCCTCGGCTGCGGTCTCCGGATCCGTGGCGGCCACCACCGCGACCGGCTCTCCGACGTACCGGACCCGATCGCGCGCGAGTACGGGCTGCTCGACGGTCAGTTCACCGAGTCCGCCGCTGGCATGCTCGACGACGGCGTTGTGCGGCACGTCGGCAGCGGTGAGCACCGCCACCACCCCTTCGAGCCGCTCGGCGGCCGAGGTGTCGATTCTGACGATCTTCGCGGGTGCGACATCCGACCGCACGACCTTGCCATGGATCATGCCGGGAAGGTTCCAGTCCGCGGCGTACAGCAGCGTGCCGCGAACCTTGTTGACGAAGTCGTGGTGGGCGGGCGACTGTCCAACGACCCGGAAGTCGCGCTCGCGGGGCTCCGGGCCCGAGTCGGCGTCCGGGTCGAATTCGGCTGGGGCGCTGGGCGGTTCGGTCGTGTCCGGCGTGGTTCCCGGTTCTACGGTCGTCACTGGGCGCCTCCCCTCTCTACTGCCGGTGCGTGCAGGTAGTCCTCGACCGCATCGACGATGGCCTGGTAGCCGGTGCAGCGGCACAGATTGCCGACCAGCTCGTGGCGGATTTCCTCACGCGATGCGTCCGGATTGCGTTCGGCCAAGGTGGCCGCGGTCAGCAACATGCCCGGGGTGCAGAACCCGCACTGCGAGGCCCCGCGCTCCAAGAAGCACTTCTGCAGCGGATGCGGTTCGTCCTGGGGATCCGACCATCCCCGCAACGTGACGATGTCGTGGCCCTCCGCCTGGACCGCATAGACACAGCACGCGCTGACCGGATCGCCGTCCATCAGCACCGTGCAGGTGCCGCAGACACCTTCGGCACAGCCGTACCGCACGTCGGGCATACCGAGGTCGTCGTGCAGGACGTCGAGCAGGGTTCGGTCGTTGCGCACCCACACCTCGTGGTCGCGGTCGTTCACGCGGAGCACCACTTGCGTACGGATCATGCTGTGCGGCCCTCCTCTGCGAGCACCTGTTCCAAGAGCCTGCGGGTGTGCACGGCGACGAGCCGGCGTCGGTAGTCGGCCGTGGCATGTAGATCGGTGTCCGGGTCGAGCGAGGCCGCGATCGCGTCGGCACTCTCGCGGGCCCGGTCCGGGTTGCCGGGGTCCGACAGCGCCGGTGCGAGGTATTCCCGGTCGACCAGCAACGGCCGGACCGCGACGCCGCCCAGCACCACGCGGACGTCGGTGGCGGCGCGTGCCATGACCGTGACGCTGACGGTCGCGAAATCCGAATAGCGACGGACGACTTCGTGAAAACCCCAGCGGCTGCCGCCCCCGACCGGGATGCGCCCGCCGACGATCACCTCGTTCGGTTCCATCGCGGTGGTCAGGTAGGTGATGAAGAACTCGTCAGCCGGGATGGTGCGCGTGCCCGTCGGCCCCTGCACGACGATCTCACCCCCCATGGCGATTGTGACCGCGGCGATCTCCCCGGTCGGATCCGCGTGGGCGAGTGTGCCGCCGAACGTGCCCCGGTTGCGGACCCGGACATTGCCCACGAACTGCACGGCGTGCGCGAGCAGTGGCGCATGCGTGCGCACGACGTCGGAGGTCGTCAGCTCGCGGTGACGGGTGTTGGCGTCGATCACCATGTGCCCACCGTCGATCCGGGGTGCGGCGGCCGGGATGGGGTTGACGTCGATGAGCGCGCCAGGCGCGGCAAGGCGCAGGTTCAGCATCGGGATCAGGCTCTGCCCGCCGGCCAGGATCTTGGCCTCGCCGCCCCAGAGGTCGAGCAGTTCGATTGCGTCGGACCATGATTCGGCCCGCTGGTATTCGAAGCAGCTCGCCGGGGTGCGCCCGGCCGTTGTCGGCATCGTCTCCTGCACTGTCATCGGCCCGCCTCCCCACCGTTGACGAGGTGACGCAGCAGCGTGAGTTCGGCATCGTCTACCGGCGGCAGCTCGTCGATCTCGTCGTGGACGAGCAACTCGAAACCCGTTGCGGCGCGCACTTGCTCGAGCGTGACGCCGGCCTGCAGGCCGCGTACCCTCATGCGGCGGGAATCCGGCTCGAAGTCGAGAAGCGCCAGGTCGGTGACCACCCAGCGCGGCCCGCCGTACAGCAATCCGCTGTCGCGCCTGCTGGTGCCACCGGCCAGGAAGCCCGGGCTGGTGACGAAGTCGACCTTCTCGACGAAGCGGCGTGGCTCGTGTTGGGTCACGACCACGACCTGGTTGCACATCGATGCGATGTCGTTGGCACCGCCGGGACCGGGCAGCCGCACTGACGGGTTCTCGGGGTCACCGACGATGCTGGTGTTGACGTTGCCGAACCGGTCGACCTGTGCGACGCCGATGAAACCGTAGTCGAAGAATCCGCGCTGAGCCATCAGGAAGATGTCCGTCGCGGTCGTGAGCATCTGGGCGCCGACCGCGGCGCGGACCTCGTTGGTGGACGCAGGCAGTTCGCCGGCCAGCAGCTCGATGCCGATCATGCCGCCTTCAAGGAGCACCGTGAGGTGGGGTGCCTGGCGCCGCTTGGCGATCGCCGCGGCGACGAGCGGCTGGCCGATCCCGGCGAACAGCACCTTGCCGTCCTCGAGCAACCGGCTGGCGGCGATGGTCATGATCTCGTCGGGCCGGGCGTCGGGGTGCTGTTCGGCTCGCAGTTCGCCGGTCGCCGGGCGGGTCAAGGAGTCGGTCATCGGGGCAGCATCTCCTCAGCGGTGCGTCGTGCGGCCGCGAGCCGATCTGGGTCGATCGAGGCCAGATACGCGTCGTGGTCGGCGTGGGCGGTCAGTGCCTCGACGTAAGCCCGGGCACCCTCGATGCCGCGGCTCTTCACAGCTTGCATATACGCGGTGAATTCGTCGAGGTCGGCCTCGTAGTGCCCGTAGCACTCATGCGGATAGGCACCCATCGGCTGATGCACGACCGCGTCGACAGCGAACCCGGGAATCACCGTGCGGCCGGGGTCGCAACGGAACTCGTCGGTCGCGACGATCTCCTCGGCGGTGATGATGACCCGGCGTGCGGCCAGTGCCAGATCTGCGTCCATCAGTTGATAGCCGTCGATCTGGGCGTTGCCCGCCGCGTCGGCGCGCTGGACGTGGATCAGCGCCACATCGGGGTTCAGGCTGGGCACCGCGTTGAGAACCTGCCCGGTGTAGGGGCAGTCGACCTTCGCGAGGCCGAGCCGTACGTCGATGTCGGAGCCCAGCATGCTCAGGGTGGGCAGATACGGCACACCCATGGCTCCGGCCTTGTAGCGCAACCCGATACCGAGATGGCTCCATTCCTCGAAGACCTGGCGACCCTGCTCGACGAGGTTACGCACGACCGGCGCGAGGCCCCACCCGTGGCCGATACCGACCCAGCTGGTCATTATCCGCTCGGCGGTGCCTGTGGCCAGCATGAGTTCGGCCTCGAAGCACGACAGCGGGCGGGTCATCGTCAGGCCTGAACGTCCCTGGCGGAGTATCTCGATCAGCAGCGCCATGGGGGTGCGAGCATGGTTGGTGCCGCCGACACCGATCACCGCATCGTTGGTGACCAGCCGCCGCACGGCATCGGATGCCGTGGTGACCTTGTCATCGCTTGTGCGCGTGAGCCCTTCGAGTTCGAGGCGCGCCTCCACGGCCCCTGGCGTCATCAGACGGCCGCTCATGCCGCACCCACCAGACTGCCCAGGAGCGGGCGCACCTCGGCGGCGAATCGCTCGACCTGCTCCGGGTCGTAGGCATGGGGTACAAGGCAGATCTCCCGCACACCGGCGTCCAGATGGGCGGCGATCTGTTCGGCGCAGTCCTCGGGGGTTCCGCAGATCGCGCTGTCGGGCGTGGCATTGCTCCACTCCGGGGTGTCGAAGTATGAGGCCAGCCACGGCCCGGTCAGCGCCTGCGCCTGTTCTTTCGACGAGCCGATGCAGATCGGCAACTGGTTGAGCGAGTGCAGCTGGTCGGGATCTCGGCCGGCCTGTTCGGCGAACCGCGAAATCTTGGCCCACGATTCGGCGAATGCCTCTGCGGTGTAGAAGTAGGTCAGCCAGCCGTCGCCGAGGGTGGCGACCCGCTTCAGCACGCGGTCGACATAGCCGCCGATGAGAACCTGGGGACGCGGTTTGGGCAGTGGCAGCATCTTGACCCGGCGAAACGACAGGTCGTCCCAGGTGCCCGTCACCTCGTCTTGGGTCCACAGGTTCATGCAGACTTCGAGATTGCGCTCGAAGATCTTGCCGCGATTCTTGAACGGCGTTCCGGTGGCATCGAATTCGCGCTCATACCAGCCGGCCGCCATGCCGAGCCGCAGCCGGCCGTCGGACACCGCTTGAATGGTCGCGGCGGTCTTGGCCAACAGCGCCGGATCCCGGATCGGCAGCACCAGCACGCCTGTGCCCAGCGTGATGGTGGTCGTGTGACTTGCCAGCACCGCAAGCGTCGTGAGCGCTTCCAACTGGGGAAAGGGCTGGCGGCTACCGAGGAACAGATGATCCCAGGCCCACAGTGAGGTGAATCCGAGTTGTTCGGCGCGCCGTGCCGTACTGAGCAACTCGTTGATCTGAGGGGTTTTGTCGGCCGAGGTGAAATTCTCTATGGCCAACCCGAAGGTCGCGGGCAAGGCATCGTCCTCTCTGTTGCGGATGAGGGCTGTGAGGCGCCACGTTATGCCAATCCGCTGCCCTGTTCCATGTCAGAGCTAGCCAACCAGTCGAGCCATATTTGTCACCGATTGCCATTCAATTGCGCGCGGAATGGCATGAACCGAATACGCGTCCCCGGGACGGCTTGGGCGGCGAGGTCCACACCCGCCCGCGGAACGACGCCAAGCACCGGATAACCGCCGGTTACCGGCCGATCCGCCAGGAACAATGTCGGCCGGCCCTTGGTCGGCACTTGCAGTGCGCCGAGCACCACACCCTCGCTGGCGAGTTCTCCGCTTCGGCATCTGGGAATGTCGGGACCGTCGAGGCGGATGCCGACGCGATCGGCGTCGGCGGTGACGGTGAATTCATGGTCGGCAAGCCGGGTC
Source organism: Mycobacterium venezuelense (assembly GCF_054919535.1). NCBI lineage: Bacteria > Bacillati > Actinomycetota > Actinomycetes > Mycobacteriales > Mycobacteriaceae > Mycobacterium > Mycobacterium venezuelense. The sequence goes on along the minus strand of NZ_JBONDW010000015.1, from coordinate 60,358 downwards.
ACGTCACAGAACCAGTCGTCACGCGGGCCGAGCATGAGCGGAAGTTTCATCGAACGCATATCCATCGCCGGCAGCGGCGCCGAATCCGTTGCGGGCCAGTCATCCTCAGCACCTCCGATGCGCAAGGCATCGCCTGCCCGCAGCGGCGGGGTGCCGAGTTTGGCCATGGTGTCCCACGACATCGATCCCAGCACGCACCGGCCGACGAGCCCCCCGCGCACGGCGACGTACGTGCGAAGCCCTTCGGTGGCCGGTCCGAGCGTGATGGTGTCCCCGGCGCGCGCCGCGAATGCGGCGTTCGGCCCGTGCCGCCGATTACCGCAGGCAACGTCGACATGAGCGCCCGTCACCGCGATCAACACGGGCGCGTCGACGGTGAACGCCATGCGCCCCAGCGTGACCTCGATGCAGGCCGCGCCTGGCCGATTCCCGACAAGGCGGTTCGCGAGGTCGTGGGAGGTGCGGTCCGCTGCCCCCGACTGTCCCACGCCGAGGTGGGCGAAACCGCTTCGCCCGCGGTCCTGCAGCAGCGCCTGCACGCCGACGGATGTGACGGTGAGCCGGCTCATCAGCCCACGTCGCGGAACTGCACGGTCGCACCGGGACGCAGCACTGCGGGCGGCTCGGCGGCGGTGTCCCAAAGAACCGCATCGGTGTGCCCCAACAGTTGCCACCCACCGGGCGACACCCGGGGATAGACCGACGAGAACGCGCCGGCGATCGCGACCGCGCCTGCCGGCACCCTGATACGTGCCTCGCCACGGCGCGGTACCCGCAAACGCGCGTCACCGCCGACCAGGTAGGAGAATCCGGGCGCGAAGCCACAGAACGCCACGCGCCACGGCGTGCCGGTGTGCGCTTCCACCACCTCGGCGACGGTGAGCCCGGTGAGACGGGACACCTCGGCGAGATCCTCACCGTCATAACGCACTTCGATGACGTGATGCCCTCGGTCATCAGGCAGTTCGGGGCTGGGTCGCAGATTTTCCAGCGCCGCCCGCAGCGCGGTGGTGTTCGTCGACTCGGGGTCGAGTGTCACGAGCAGCGTGGTCAGGCCCGGGACGACCTCTCGCACGCCCGGCAGGTCGGCCTGTCGAACGGCTGCCGCCCACCGATGAACCATCCGGTTGTCGTCGAGGTCGAGCAGCCAGGCCTCCTCACCGCACGGCCGCAATCGGGGCACGGGCACCGAACCGGCTGTCACCGAATGGGATACAGCTCGACACCCGCGGCCTCCAGTGCGGCGCGGGTCTTGCGCGCGATGTCGACAGCACCGGGAGTGTCGCAGTGCACGAGCAGCGCGTCGGCGGTCACCTTGACCTCGCTGCCGTCGTTGGCGGTCAGGTGCCCCTCGGTGACCATCTGCACGGCGCGCGCCGCGGCAGCGTCGGCATCGGTCAACAGTGCATTCGGCTCGCTGCGGGACTGAAGCAACCCCTCTGGCGTATAGGCGCGGTCTACGAACGCTTCCGCGACCATCCGGAGTCCGGCGTCCGTACCGAGCCGCCACACCTCGGTGTCCACGGCGGCGAGAAGCGGTAGGTCCCTGTTGAATTCGAGCGTCGCGTCGACGAGGGCCTGCGCATGCTCGGTGTTCTTGGTGGCGACGTTCCAGAGGGCACCGTGGGCCCGTACGTAGTCGACCTTGCCGCCGGCCAATCGGGCGAAGACTTCCAACGCGCCCATCTGGTACAGCAGATCGTCACGCAACTCCGGACCCGGGACAGCGATGTAGCGACGACCGAAGCCGTGGAGGTCGCGGTAGCTCACCTGCGCACCGATCGCGACGTTGTTCTTGACCGAGATCGCACAGGTGCGTCGCATGATGCCCGGATCACCGCCGTGAAATCCGCACGCGATGTTGGCGCTCGTGACGATCTCGAGCAATGCATCGTCGTCGCCGAGGCTCCATCGGCCCAGCCCCTCACCGATGTCGGTTGTCAACGCTACTCGTGGCGCCATGGGCTCCTCCTGCCTGCTTCGACTCGATCGTCTCGGTCCGAGTATTCCCGCCGCGCGGAGTGAGGAACAGCTTCGGTCACTGACGCTCATTCGTCAGCGACACTGCCGATTCGTAGAATCTGCCGTGTAGCGACCGCCGGACGGCTCGCACCGAGGGGTCTCCGGCTCTCGCCTGCCTCGCCAACGTGACGAGGGTGCGCGACCATCCGGTTTCGAGCCGGACCAGGGCCGTGCCCTCCCGCCGCGGCGGCAGGACGAGACGCGGCAGAATGCTCGCGGCAGCACCCTGGCGAACCACCAGCAAGAGCAGGTCGAGGTCGTAGGACTCGAACTGCACGGTCGGCGCAAAGCCGAGCCCAAGGCAATGCTGGACCGACCAGGCCCGGGAGGCGGCGCCGACGGGTTCCAGCGCCCACGGCAGGATGCTGCCAGCCTGCACGACGTCGCGCCCCCTCAGTAGATCGGCCGCGACCACGATCTCCAGGGCGTCCTCGGCCAGCACTTCACGGTGCACGTGCCGGGGCAACGACGGGGCGCCGCCGGGGTACTCCTCGCTGACCACCAGATCGAATTCACCGCTGAGCAGCGCCGGAACCGCGACCTCCGGCTCCGACTCGACGAGCTCGACCCGCAGACCCTCATGCCGTTTCTGGCATTCCAACAGAGCCGGAACCAGTGCGCGGGCCGCGCTCCCGAACGCGGCCACCCGGCACGTGCCCGTCGGCGGCTCCTCACCGGAGCGCAACTCGGCGTGTGCCACTTCGAGCGCCGCCAGGATGTCGGCGCCACGCTCTGCCAGCCGCCTGCCCGCCTCGGTGAGGCGTACGCCTCGACCGATCCGCTCCAGCAGCGCAGCCCCTGCTTCACGCTCGAGCAGGGACAGTTGCTGAGAGATCCCCGACGGGCTCATGTGCAGGGCATCGGCCACTGCCGCGATCGTGCCGCGTTGGCTCAGCTCCACGAGGAAGCGCAATCGCCGGACGTCCAACATCACCCGATTGTAGGAAAACACTTCAGTTCTGCTGCCGGATTGACGGCAGGAATCGGTGATGTTGCCGTGCCGCCGCAGTGCCTAGTGTTCCCGTCAGGAGGTGTTCCGTGCTGACGACCGAATCGTTCTTGCTCAACCCCGCCTGGTCCCCCGACCACGCTGCCGAACCGCGGCAGACCGACGAGATCCGGCGGTTCCACGAGACCCTGCCGGGCTACGCGGTGACCCCGCTGGTTCCACTGCCGACGGTCGCGGGCGCGCTCGGCTTGGCAGCGGTGATGGTCAAGGACGAGTCGCTGCGGCTCGGGCTTCCGGCGTTCAAGATGCTCGGCGCGTCCTGGGCCGTCCATCGAGCGCTGCGGTCGGCCGACCGCGCGCGCCCCCGCCTGATCACCGCGACCGACGGCAACCACGGCCGCGCGGTGGCCCGGATGGGCGCGCTCTTGAACCTTCCGACCACGATCATTGTGCCCCAAGGTGTTTCGGAGCGAGCCATCGAGCTGATCCGTTCCGAAGGCGCCGATGTCCGGGTTCTCGAGGTGGCCTACGACGACGCCGTCCGGCACGCCGCCGCGCTGGCCGACGCCGACCCCGACGCGCTGCTCGTACAAGACACCTCATGGCCGGGCTACGAGGACATCCCGCAGTGGATCGTCGACGGCTATTCGACTCTGTTCGATGAAGCGGCTGATCAAGTGGCAGCAGTCGGCGCGGATGTCGATCTCATCGTCGTGCCCGCCGGCGTCGGATCCCTCGCCCATGCCGCGGTGACCTTCGGCCGTTCGCGCCCACACTGCCGGGTTGTCGCTGTCGAACCCGTGGTCGCCGACTGTCTGCGCGCAAGCCTGGCCGCGGGCGCGCTCACGTCGGTGCCGACCGGCCAGACCAGCATGGCCGGACTCAATTGCGGCACACCGTCCTACCTCGCGTGGCCCGATCTCCAGAAGGGTCTGGCCGGTGCCGTGGCGGTCGACGACCGACAAGCCGAACAGGCCATGGCAACGCTCGCCGAACTCGGTGTCGACGCCGGTCCCTGTGGTGCCGCCAGCCTGGCCGCGCTACGGATCTTGGCAGCCGAACCCGCCCGTTCGCGACTTGGCCTGGGCACTGATGCAACGGTCCTGTTGCTCAACACCGAAGGCTCCAGTGCGACCGGATAGTCAGCTTCGTTTTGAGTGTCGGGCCGTCATGTCAGTGACCTGACAATGCCCGGCAGTTCCTTGAGAGTTGCGCTGGGCCGGTGTTCGGTGGCACGACCCACGTACACGGCAGCCATTCCGGCCTGTCGAGGACCCTCGATGTCGGCATCCCAGTTGTCGCCGACAAACGCGACTTCTTGCGCGGCAGCACCAACTTCACGCAGAGCATCCTCGAAGATGATCGGGTGAGGCTTGCGCCAGCCAACGTTCACCGACGCGACGACGCGGTCGATGGACGTGTGTAGACCAAACTGTCGCACCAGGCGCGGAACCAGATCCGGATGATGGGTGTTGCTGACGATCGCCAGCGCATGATCAGACGACAGATCGGTGACACACTCGAGCGCATGCGGCGCCGGCGAGACATTCGCCGTCCATGCGTCGAGATACTCGTCGATGAGCGTGTCGATGGCCCCCGCGACGAGCGGTGGCGCTCCGATCGAACGCCAATACCTTTGCGACACTTGGTACATCGAGAATTCTCGCCCTGACCTGACAGCCTCGGCATCGAGATCGTCCCAAGCCATCTGCCAGTATGCATTGGAAGCACTCTCGGAGATCTCCGACCCGGCACGCCGCGCAAATGCCAACGGCGCGTTGTAGTCCGGATGGATCGACGGGTTGTAGTCGACGAGTGTGCCGAAGAAGTCGAAGAATACGTATTTGATCATCGCGGTCCTTGCCGTAACACGGCCCTACGACGAGCGATCGTGCGCATGTCATACCGCGACGAACCAAGTCGTCTCAACTTCGAGTCATGTGGCGCATCGACGTGCATCTCAAATGAGCATATGACACCGAGTCTGAGAACCTGCCGTCGGTTCTCAAACTCCGTGACGGCTGGAATATCGCCACCGCCCATTCCCGGCCACGCGGCACGATCTTCCCCATCGGCAGCTTCGGCCACACCGGATTCACCGGAGTGACACTGTGGATCGGCCCGGGACCAGACACCTATGTTGTTGTCCTCGCCAACGTCATTCACCAACGTGGCGGCCCACCGATCGCAGGGCTCAGCGGCGACGTGGCAACGGTGACTGCGTAGGCCTTGCGTCTCTACGGGACGTGATAGGTTTGCGGCTTATTAACCGATTGTGCGACAGCCTATTACAGCACCCTCACAACGAGGTCATCGCTGCATCAGGGCGAAGATCCCCCAACCGAGAAACTCCCGCATGTAGCGTACGTAGTGTGCAGGCTCGGAACTGAGCTCGTCTCGTACCTCGGGCGCCAGTTCGTCGTCGGGGTTCTCGTCGAGCCAGCGACGGAGGTTGAGCCACTGCGCCGCGACGTACCGGTCCCAGCTGTCCTGGTCGGCGAGCATCATTTCCACGATGTCGTAGCCGAGGTCGCCAAACTTCTCGATGAGCTCGGGCAGCGGCAAGAAGTCGGACGGACTGGTGGCGTGGCAGGCCTGCGCAGCCTTCAGATCCGGCGGGATCTGACGCCAATACGGCTCGCCTATAAGCATCATGCCTCCCGGGCGAAGGTTGCGGCTCAGCAACTCGGCCGTTCCAGCGACGCCGTCGCCGATCCAGGTGGCGCCGACACAAGCGGCTAGATCGACCGGCTCGTCTGCCACATGACCGGAAGCGTCGCCATGGACGAACTCCACCCGGTCGGCGACGCCGAGCTCCATCGCGCGGCCCTGAGCCTGTTCGATGAAGACCGTGCTGATGTCCACGCCTGTGCCCCTAAAGCCCAAGTCACGTGCCCAGGTGCACAACATCTCGCCCGAGCCGCAGGCCAGGTCAAGCACGCGTGTACCAGGAGGCAAGCGGAGCGCGTCACCCAAGGCGGCGAACTTGGCGGTAGTCATGGGGTTGTGAATGCGGTGGCTGCTCTCGCGGATGGCGAAGATACGGGGAAGGTCCATGATGCCGCTCATCCTGTCAGGCCGGCAGATGACGATCGACCCGATTTTCGGCAGAACTTCGTCACTGGCCGCACAACGATTGGTGATCCGGTGACTTGAGGAACCCATGGATCTCCTCAGCGACTCGATCGGCCAATAATCACGCCGCGGCCATCCCAGCCCAGTTCAGACCCTTGCGCACATAACGCTACGGTGAGTAGCGTAACCGGCTGTGACCCGGAGCTTTCATGTCGGCCAGCCGTTCACCACGTCGGATGCAGACATCGAGGCGGCATTGCAGGACGTCAGCATCCCGACGCTCTTGCTCTCGCTCGTCCACATCACCGGGGATCCGCGGTTCATCCGGGAGTTCAAGCAGGCCGGGCTGTTCCTCAATGAGGTCCAGGGCTTCATGAGTGAAGACGACAAAGCCAGGGCCCGAGCGGCCGCACTACCGGTGATCGCCGACTACCGGGACCGTGGCTGTCCGGTGCCAGATCCGTTGCCGGCCGAACTCGTGAAAGAGATGTTGGACTGGGCGGCGTGTGAGCCGGTCGACGACGACAACCTCCCGTTGGTTCTGGAGGAACTCGACCTCGAAGGTGTCGACCCGCGCCGCCCGAACGCACTCGACCCCGAGCAGGCAAACGACTTCCACGTGATCGTGATCGGCTGCGGCGAATCAGGGGTGTTGGCCGGGGTCCGGCTCAAGCAGGCCGGCATCCCGTTCACGATCGTCGAGAAGAATGCCGGACCGGGCGGAACGTGGTGGGAGAACAGCTATCCGGGCGCCCGCGTCGACGTGGCCAACCACTTCTACTGCTACAGCTTCGAACCCAGTAACCATTGGGATCACTTCTTCGCCGAGCAGACCGAGTTACGTCAGTACTTTCATGACGTCGTCGACCGCCACGGGCTCGAGCCGCATATCCGGTGGAACACCGAAGTCCTGTCGGTGGCGTGGGATGACGGGATGTGGACGGTCACCGTTCAATCCGACGCGGGCACCCAGACACTCCAAGCGAACGCCGTCATCACCGCCGTCGGCCAACTCAACCGCCCGCACATACCCGAATTCCCCGGTGCGGCAACGTTTGAAGGGCCGTCGTTTCACTCGGCGGCGTGGGATCACCGTGTCGACGTCACGGGCAAGCGGGTTGCCCTCGTCGGCGCGGGGGCGAGTGGCTTTCAGATCGCCCCGGCCATCGCCGATAAAGTTGAGCACCTCACGGTGTTCCAGCGCACCGCGCAGTGGATGTTCCCGAACCCGATGTACCACGAGCCCGTCGCTGACGGCGTGCGGTGGGCGATGGAGCATCTGCCATATTACGGCCGCTGGTACCGCTTTCTGCTGTTGTGGCCCGGCGCCGACAAGGGCCTCGACGCGGCACGCGTCGACCCGAACTACGCCGATCAGGAGAACGCCGTCAGCGACATCAACGCCGTCGCACGCATCATGTTCACCGACTGGATCACCACCCAGGTCGGCGATGATGCCGACCTGTTGGCGAAAGTGCTGCCGGACTACCCGGCCACCGGGAAGCGCACCCTGCAGGACAACGGCAGCTGGCTCGGCACCCTCAAGCGCGACAACGTCGACCTGATCCGCACGCCGATCGAACGCATCACCCCGACGGGCGTCGTCACCGAAGACGGCACCAGTTACGACGTCGACATCATCGTGTACGCCACCGGGTTTCGCGCCACCGACGTGCTGTTCCCGATGACCATAACCGGCCGCGACGGCATCGATCTGCGTGAGCTCTGGGGACGGCGGCCGTACGCGTATCGCGGCATCACCGTGCCGGGCTTCCCGAACTTCTTCATGACGTACGGCCCCGGCACGCATCTGGCTCACGGCGGCAGCCTCATCCTCAACTCGGAACTGCAGATGCGCTACATCAACCAATGCCTCGAACATCTCGTCACCAACGGGTTGAAAACCATGGAACCGCACGAAGAGGCGACGAGAGCCTGGCACACGCGTTCTCAAGAAGAGATCCGCAAAACCGTGTGGGCACACCCGTCGATCAAGCACTCGTACTTCAAGAACGCCGACGGGGAGATTCACACCGTCAGCCCGTGGCGGCTCAGCGAATACCGCTCCGCCATCAACGAGCCCGTCTGGTCCGACTTCATCGTGGAGGCCTGAACATGCGCGCGGTCGTCGTCGACAACGCCGGTGAGATCCACGTCGACACCCGGCCCGACCCGACACTGCCCGGCCCGGATGGTGCGATCGTCCAGGTGGAGGCCGCGTCCATCTGCGGTTCGGACCTGCACTTCCTCGAAGGCCACTACCCGATCGCCGACCCGGTCTCCCTCGGCCACGAGGCCGTCGGCACGATCGTCGAAACCGGCTCGCAAGTCGACAGATTCACAAGAGGCGACCGGGTGTTGGTGTCGTCGGTCGCCGGCTGCGGACGGTGCGCCGGTTGCGCGACCCACGACCCGATCAAATGCGTGCAGGGTCCGCAGATCTTCGGCTCGGGCATCCTGGGCGGCGCACAAGCAGAACTGCTCGCAGTGCCTGCCGCCGACTTCCAGCTGCTGACCATGCCCGACGGCATCGACACCGAACAGGCCCTGCTGCTCACCGACAACCTCGCGACCGGCTGGGCCGCGGCGAAGCGGGCCGACATCCCCGTCGGCGGCACGGTAGCCGTCATCGGACTGGGCGCGGTGGGCATGTGCGCACTGCGGAGCGCGTTGGCGCTCGGCGCGGCAACGGTTTTCGCAGTCGACCCGGTCGAGACGCGCCGGAAGCGGGCAAAAGCCTGGGGCGCAGAAGGGATCATGCCGCCCTCGGCGCAGCCGATCCGAGAAGCCACCGATGGCCTGGGTGTCGACTCAGTCATCGACGCCGTCGGAACCGACACGTCGATCAACGATGCGCTAGATGCCGTGCGTACGGGCGGCACCGTGTCGATCGTGGGCGTGCACGACCTGCAGCCCTATCCGCTGCCTGCTCTTGCGTGCCTGCTGCGCAGCCTTACCATCCGGCTGACCACCGCGCCCGTACAACAGACGTGGCCGGAGTTGATTCCGCTACTGCAAGCCGGCCGGCTAAACGTCGACGGAATCTTCACCGACACAATGCCTTTGGATAACGCAGCCGAGGGATACGCGGCCGCCATGTCGCGCTCGGGAGAGCATCTCAAGATACGACTCGACCCGTAACCCGTACAGTTTCCTGCAAGTTCGCTGTGAGTTTGTTGAAAGACGCGCTATAGCGCGGATTTTCGTGACACTTCCCACATTGGGAATGTTCACGCCAAAAGAGGAATAGCGCTCACGTCGCCCGTCGTTTCACGGACACGTGCGCACACCCCTCCTCACACACACCGGGCGCAGCTGATGCGCCAAGGCCCCCTCGCCGGTCGCTATCCCGCAGTGGCCACGATGGTCACCCTGGCACTGATCCCCTACCTGGCGTTATCCGCCGCGCTGGACCCCCTGGTACCGATCATCTGCGAACAACTTCACATGTCGGAACAGGCGATGAGTCTGAGTTCCGGCCTTGGCAACGCGGCCTATGCGGTCGGTACAGTGCTGGCCGTCCAGTTCGCCCAGCACTTGCCGCAACGCAGGATGCTGTTGCTCTATGCAGTGGTTCTCGTCATCGGCTCGGTGATCGCGGCCTCGGCGCAGAACGGCGCCATGTTCGTCTGCGGCCACATACTGCAGGGCCTGGCCACCAGCATGCTGCTGATCGCTGCGGCACCCCCGCTGACAATCGGTTTTCCCCGAGACAAGCTTCGCCACACCGCCGTCATCATGAACATGTGCGTGTTCGGAGCCGTCGCTCTCGGCCCGTTCATCGGTGGTGTTCAGGCTGAAGCGAATTCGTGGCGACCGCTGTTCTGGGCGGTGGCCGCGATCGCGCTTCTGGCGCTGGTGATGGCGGCGCTGACGTTCGAAGATGCGCCGCCCGCCGACCGCGACGCACCGCGTGACCTGACGGCGATCGGTCTGGCCTCGGTTGGTTGCGCCGCGGCCTTCATCGGCGCCTCGCAACTGACCAGCCATGATTTCTCGGATCCCGCGGTCACGGTGCCGATGCTCGGCGGCCTGGCAACGATCGTGGTCCTGATCATCTACCAGTTCAAAGCACGTCGGCCGCTGCTGACGATCCGGACGATGCTGACGAGTGCGATCCCGGTCGCCGGCGTCGGCGTGGCACTGTTCGCCGCGGCGGCCTCGGTGGCGGCGACCGCGTTGACGGCCGGGGTATTCCTGCAGACCTACAGCCCGGTGCAGGTTGGACTGCTGTATCTGCCCGAGCTCGGTGGCGCGGTCGTCATGGCCTTTGTCTTCGGCTTCGTCATCACACGACGTGCGATGCACTATCTGCCGTTGATCGGCATGGCGCTGCTCGCCGCTGGAATCGTCGTCTTTCGGTTCGCGTTGCCCGCCAATCAACCGCTGGCGCTCATCGCCTCCGCACTGACCGGGCTCGCCCTGGGCGCCACGGTGGCACCGGCGCTGTTTGTCGCCGGATTCTCATTGCAGTCCAACAGCCTTCAGCGGGTCTTCGCGATCATCGAGCTGTTGCGGGCGGTGGCGGCCTTCATGGTCGCGCCGATCTTCGCGCATTTCGCCGTCAACGCGTCGGGCGGTCTCACGGCAGGTACCGGGGATGCGTTGTGGGTGGGGTTCGGCCTCGCCGTCGGCGGCGCGTTGTTCGGTGTGGCGGTCTACGCGCTCAGCGGTGCGCGGCCCCAAACGCCCGATCTCGATCGCTTCCTCGACGGCGAGTCGCCGGCCTGGTATTCACCGCCGCTTCTCGCGCGGATCCGTCCGGGCCTGCCGGCGCCGACGATACCCGCCGAACGGGCCGCAGCACTCCTCGTTCCGGAACGCCGGTCCACGTCGGCCTCGACGGGGCCCGTGCTGTTCGCCTACGACGGAACGGAACGCGCCGCATGCGCGATCAAGCACGCATCGGCGCAGCTCGCGCCCCAACGTGACGCGGTCGTGGTGTGTGTCTGGCAGCCCGTCGATGTCGGCTTCACCCCCACCGGCGGAACACATTTCGACGCCGACAAGGCCACCGAGGTGCGGCAGGCTGCCGCGCGGACGGCTGCGCACGGAGCAGAACTCGCGGGCGCGGCCGGATTCGTGGCCCGTAGTGTTGCCGTCGAAGGCGCGCCCACGTGGCAGGGCATCGTCAAGGCAGCCGACGAACACAACGCGAGCCTGATCGTGATCGGACCGCACCGGCGCAGCGGCCTCCTCGGACACCTGGAAGGCAGCGTGGCGGCGGCGGTGGTCGCGCACGCCAGCACGCCGGTCCTCGTCATTCCGGAGTAGCGGCACCCTCCTGCGCGTGCTTGCGGAGGTTGTCGCGCAGCGCGACGATCCCGCGTTGCATCGTGCGGAACTCGTCGGCCGAGAGCCCGGTCGCGGCGACCAGGTCCATCTCGAGGCCTTGCTCGCGCAGCTTGCGGCCGGCTTCGGTGAGGCTTACGACCACTTGTCGCTCGTCGTTCGGATCACGTTGCCGCGTGACGTATCCCATGGTTTCGAGCTTCTTGAGGATGGGGGTCAGCGTGTTGGACTCCAGGAAGAGCTTGTCACCCAGACTGCTGACGGTCTGGCGGTCTTCCTCCCACAGCGCGACGATCGCGATGTACTGCGTATAGGTCACACCGAGCTTCTCCAGGATCGGCTTGTAGGCCTTGCCATAGGCGAGGTTGGCCGAATAGATCGCGAAGCACAGGAAGTCGGCCAAGCGTGGACTCTTGGTTGACATACCCACATTGTATCGGATCCGATTCAATCGGATGGGATTGACAAGCACACTTTTGGTGTTAATGTCTAGCGAGTCCGATTTAATCGGGTCCGAGATTTATCCAGACAGGAGAACGCAATGACCACCCAGACCGGCAACGTGCTGTACACCGCCCAGACTCACACCACCGGCGGACGCCAGGGCGAGTCCTACAGCTCGGACGGCCGGCTCGACATCGAGCTGACGCCCCCGGGCGCCGCGGGTAACGGCACGAATCCCGAGCAGCTGTTCGCCGCGGGCTGGTCCGCGTGCTTCATCGGCGCCATGGGCATCGCCGCGGCCGCCCACCACGTCAAGCTGCCTGCCGACACCGCCGTCGACGCGGAGATCGATCTGCTCAATACCGACGGGGCGTTCTCGCTGCAGGCCCGCCTGAACGTCAGCGTGCCGGGGATCGATCGCGAGACCGCGCAGGCCATCGTCGACGGCGCCCACCAGACCTGCCCCTACTCCAAGGCCACCCGCGGCAACATCGACGTCACGATCAACCTCGTCTGATGACGCGCGACGGGAGGAAGCGCCCGCTGATCCTCGGCATCGTCACCGCATTGCTGATGTCGGTAGCCGGCGGCTGGTGCTTCGACGAGCTGGAGAATCCCCACCAAACCGTGGCGGCAGCCGAGTAGAAGGCGAATGGCCACCTGTTGGTGCAACAGGTGGCCACTCGTCGTTTCGGTCTACTCCTTCATGTCCAACACCGGGGTCGGTTGCTGAAAGCCCCGGGTGACGCCGGCCAGCCACACGAATCCCACTGCCAGCCAACACAAGCCGATGATGAGCGTCAGACCGGACAAGCTAGTCCACAGCCAGACGGTCAGCAGGAAGCCGATGAGCGGCAATACGAGGCTGTTGATCACCTGCCCTCCGGCCCGTTCGCCCCGGTCCACGTAGTAGTGCTTGATCACCGACAGGTTGACGACCGAGAACGCCACGAGTGCACCAAAACTGACGAGCGATGCCATGGTGGCCAGATCGATCACGATGGCCAGCAACGAAACCGCCGACACCACGAGGATCGCGTACACCGGGGTCGAGTATCGCGGTGACACGTAACCGAAGATGGATCGCGGCAGGATGCCGTCACGCCCCATCGCGTACAGGATGCGGGCGACCGAGGCCTGCGACGTGATCGCGGATCCCAAAGCGCCTGCCACATACGCGGCGGTGAAGAAGGTTTCGAGGAACTGTCCACCAGCGGTCACCATCACGTCGAGGGATCCGGAATCCACATCGGCGAACTCGTTGGACGGGAAAACCAGCTGCCCCAGGTAGGACAGCACGACGAAGATCAGACCCGACACCAGGGTGGCAATCATGATGGCCTGCGGGACAGAACGTTTGGGGTCCTTGGCTTCTTCCGACAGGGTCGACACGGCATCGAAGCCAAGGAACGACAGGCACAGGATTGCCGCGCCGGCGAAGATCGGGCTGAATCCAGGCGCGGTCCCGTCACCGGTGAACGGCGCCGCCAGATCAACCGACCCGAGGCCGAAGACCTTCGAGCACGCCAGCACCAGGAACGCGACGATGAAAATCGCCTGGATCGCGATGATGACGAAGTTCGCGCGCGCCACCGAGACGATGCCGACGATGTTGAGCACCGTCACGATCGCGATCGACACCAGAATGAAGATCCACGCGGGCACGGCCGGGAACGCGGCCTCCAGGTAGATGCCGATGACGAGGTAGTTGATCATCGGCAAGAACAGATAGTCCAGCATCAGCGACCAGCCGGCGAGGAAACCCACCGGGGCGCCGAACGACTTCTGGGTGTAGGTATACGCCGATCCCGCAACGGGATACGCGACAGCCATCCTGGCGTAGGAGCGCGCGGTGAACACCATCGCCGCCAGCGTCACCAGATACGCGAGCGGAAGCCGTCCGCCGGTGGTCTGAGTGACTATGCCGTAGGTGGTGAACACCGTGAGCGGCACCATGTACACCAGACCGAACAAGACCAATGACGGCAGGCCGAGCGCTCGGCGCAACTGCCCTTCGGTCACCTCCGTGGTGTTCGACATATCGGCTCCTCTCAATCCGCGGCCGAATAGACCTGACGGCCCTGCAAATAGGTCGCACGCACCTGCACCGCAGGCAATTCCAGCGCAGACACCGTACGCGGGTCCCGGTCCAGCCACACCAGATCGGCACTCGCGCCAGGCGTGATCCGTCCCCAGTCCGCCTCGGCGAACGCCTGGAACGCGACCGCACCCGTGTAGGACGCGAGTGCGGGTTCGATCGGCAGAATCTCCTCGGGCGTCCAGCCACCCGCCGGATCACCTTCGGCGGTGCGCCGGGAGACTGCGACGGCGATGCCGTCGAGCGGTGCACCGGACGACACCGGCCAGTCCGAGCCGAAAGCCAGTGCCGCGCCGGAGTTCTCCAGCGTGCGCATCCGGTACTGCTTGTCGGACCGTTCGGCCCCCAGCCGCGGGATGGTGAGCACCGTCATCAACGCGTCCATCTGCGCCCACAACGGCTGCATGTTCGGGATGACGCCCAGTTCGGCGAACCGGCCGATATCGTCATCATCGACCAACTGGGCGTGTGCGATGACCGGCCGACGGTCACGCGGGCCATTCTGCTGGACAACGTATTCGATGGCGTCCAGAGCCTGGCGCACTGCCGCGTCACCGATCGCGTGAATGTGGATCTGCATCCCGAGTTCATCGACCCGGCGCGCCGCCTGGGCGAGCGAGTCGCCCTCCCACAACTGCATGCCGTGGTTGTGCAGGCCCGAGCAGTACGGCGCCAACAGGGCACCGGTCTCGTTCTCGACGACGCCGTCGGCGAAGAACTTCACCGTCTGCGCGGTCAGCAGCGGCGACCCGGCCGCCTGGACGCGGTCCCTAGCCGCAGCGTATTGCCTTACCTGCGAGTCGAAATGGCGCGGATCGGCATAGAAGGCCAGATTGAACCGCATGCGCAGCGCACCCTGCTGGGCCGCGGCGACGTAGGTGTCGATGTCGGCAGGCTCAACCCAGGCGTCCTGGACCCATGTCACGCCGTGGGCGAGATAGTAGTCGGCCGCGGTACCCAACGCACCGACGCGCACGGCCTCGTCGCGAGCGGGCATCACCGCGGCAACCAGATCGGTGGCGCCCCATTCGCGCAGTGTGCCGAGCGGCGATCCGTCCTCGCGGCGCGGAATCTCGCCAAGCACCGGTTCCGGAGTGTCGGCCGTGATACCGGCCCGCTGCAGCGCTACCGAGTTGACCCAGAAGGTGTGATAGTCCCAGGCCCGCAGCACAACCGGGCGATCCGGGACGGCGGCATCGAGCCACTTGGCGTCGAACAGGCCGCCGGGCGCCAAGCTTCCGTCATAGGACGCGCCGACGATCCACTCCTGTTCGGGGTGGGCAGCGGCGTATTCCTTGACGGCAAGAACTATTTCGTCGATGGACTGGCACTGCCGCACCGGCGGGCCCGCCGATTCCAGGCCGCCATAGAGTGGATGCGCATGCCCGTCGCCGAACGACGGCATGAGAAAGCCGCCCTCTAGGTCGACCTGCTTGTCAGCGTGCTGTGCCTTCGCCTGCTCCCCGACGGCCCGGACCACGCCGTCGGCGATCAACAGCGCATCGGTCGGCGTCGCCATTGGGGTCCAGATGGTCCCGCCATGAAAGAGGGTGGCCGCCGTGTCGAGCACGGACGGCACATTACGCGCGTTCACACTAACTCCGGGTGGTTATCGGGGATGGTTGTTGTTGGGTGATGCAGTGGATTCCGCCGCCGCGCGCGAACAGGGGGCGGGCGTCGACACTGACGACTTCCCGGCCCGGATACTGCTCGGCCAGGATCGCCACGGCGTCGGCGTCACGCGGATCACCGAAACTGCAGGCGATCACGCCGCCGTTGACCACCAGGTGGTTGATGTAGCTGTAGTCGACGTACCCATCCGCGTCGGTGAGAGTCGCGGGAGCCGGCATCTCGACGATGTCGAATCGGCCCTCAAGGCCGGCGCGAATCTCCTTGCACACCACGTTGTCCGGGTGCCGGTCATCTTGCTGCGTATGCAGGAGTAGGCGGCCTGGTTCGGTGAAGGCCGCCACGATGTCGACATGTCCGCGGGTGCCGAACCGCTGACTGTCGCGAGTCAACCCGCGCGGTAGCCACACCACGTCGCTCGCACCGATGGTGCGTGCCAGCTCGGCCTCGACGTCGGCTTTGGTGACCGCGGGATTGCGGCCGGGATCCAATTGCACAGTCTCGGTGACGAGTACGGTGCCCTCACCATCTACCTGGATGCCGCCGCCTTCGTTGACTAGGGTCGACGACACCAACTCGACTCCGGCCAGCGCCGCCACGGTGGCACCGATCTCGGCGTCGCGATCCCAGCGCGCCCAATCCTGGCCGCCCCAACCGTTGAACACCCAGTCGACCGCGGCCACCGAACCGTCGGCGGCGTGCACGAAGGTCGGGCCGATATCGCGCATCCACGCGTCGTTCAGCGGCGCCTCGACGAGCTCGACCTGTTGGGACACATATTGTTTCGCAGCGCTCATCTCGGCCGGGTCGACGAGCATCGTCACCGGCTCGAACCGGGCGATCGCATGTGCGACCGCGGCCCAGGTGGACCTGGCCTCGTGCTGCTCCTGCTCGGTGTCACCCAGGGAGTAGCCCTCACACGGAAAGGCCATCCACACCCGATCTTGCGGCACGCCCTCGGCGGGCATGACGTATCGGGTCATTTGACGACCGCGGTGGCCGCGTGGCCGGCCCCATACGGACGGGACGGGTCGACCGGAGCGGTCAGCGATCCGTAGCTGTCGGGGCGGCGAGTGAGCAGGAACGGAAAGAGCTCGAGCCAGTCCCGCCGCTGATCCAGGTCGAGGTCGGCGACCAGCACCGCCTCCTCGTCGCGTGGCGCCTGCACGAGGACGCGGCCGTACGGGTCGGAGATGAACGACGACCCATAGAAGGAGACAGTGCCCTCGTCGCCAGTTCGGTTGGGTACCACCATGAACAGTCCACTGCTGATCCCGTTGGCCACGATCACCTGCTGCCACAACGGCTGGGTGTCGAATGCCGGGAACACGGGCTCGGAGCCGATCGCGGTCGGATAGACGACGATTTCCGCACCACCAAGCGAATAGTTGCGCGCCACCTCGGGGAACCACTCGTCCCAGCAGGTCGGCATGCCGATGCGGGCGCCCAAGCCGTCGGGGTTGTAGACGCGATACGGGTCGTCGTCAGCCGGGCCGGGGCGGAAGTACGTGTCCTCGTAATACCCGGCCGAGATCGGGATGTGCATCTTGCGCGTGCGGCCGACGAGTTCACCCGACGGCGAGACCAGGATGGCCGTGTTGTAGCCGAGACCGTCTGCTGCGGGCGCCTTCTCATACAGCGACGCGTGTACGAAGATCCCGTTGGCACGCGCGGCTTCGGCCGCGAGCGCGAAGGTCGGCCCGCCGGTCAGATCCTCGGCGTGGTCGCCCGGGTTGGCGCCCGCCGGCGTGTCTGCCGGATAGCGCAACAGCGTGATCTCGGGCAGGAACACCGCGGTGGCACCGGCGCCTGCGGCGCGGTCGATGCCATCACGCAGCACCTTGGCCAGTTCGTCGGCGTCAGCCCGCCAGCGGTGTTGCACGAGCCCCACTCGCAGCGGCGGCCGCTGAGACGCAGTGGTACGCGACAGCGGTTCGGGCGCGGTGGCCGTCAGGGTGATCATCAGACTCCTAAAACGAATGCAGTTCGTTTATTGTGTGATGAGGACCACCGTGTTGTAAAGCGGTGGGACGAAAACTAGGGGGAACCGGCCATGGGACGTCCGTCGATACCGATCCTGTCGTCAGACCGGATCGCTTCTGCAGCACTGGATTTGGTGAGCGCAACGGGTGGGTTCACCATCCCCGAACTTGCCCGCAAGCTCAAGGTCAGCCCGTCGTCGCTCTACAACCACGTCTCCGGGCGGGAACAGATCGTCGAGCTCCTGCGCGAGCGCGCGATGTCGGAAGTGGATCTGCCCGATATCGACGCCGACCGGCCGTGGGCTGACATCGTCGCGGACGTCATGCGCTCATATCGCCGCAGTTTCGCACGCTATCCGCGTCTGATCCCCCTGCTCACTCTGTACGCGGTGAACAGCAGCCAGGCGTTCACGATGTACAACGCGTTGGCTGTCACGCTGGCCCGGGCCGGGTTCGATCCCGCCGACACCCTGCGGATCATCACCATGTTCGACAACTACGTCCTTGGCTCCGCGCTGGACCTGGCCGCGCCGGAGGAACCTTGGGAATCGGGGGCCGAGGTTGGGCCCGAGCTCGCGGCGGCGTTGGCCACCGGGGCGCCCAAGCCTGCCCGCGCCGACGATGCCTTCGAGTTCGGCCTCTCCGTGCTGCTGCGCGGCCTGGCCGAACCGTAGTCTGCACAGGTGGACAACAGCTTATTTCTGGGCCGCCTTCAGGCCGATCTGATGGCGATAGAAGCGGTCGCACTCGCCGAAGGCGGGGACCTCGGCCGGGCGGTGCCGACCTGCCCCGGCTGGACGGTCACCGACCTGCTCGGACATCTGTGGTCGGTCGAGAGCTGGGTCCGCGAGATCCTGCGCACGCGCGAGGTGGCACAAGAGCGTGAACCGGCCGCCGACCCGACCGGGGTTGTCGCCGATTTCGTCGATGGCATCCCCGACTACCTGACCGCGATGCGTGCCATCAATCCCGAGGAAGCGTGCTGGAACTTCGGGCCGCCGCCCCGGCTGGCCGGCTTCTGGATTCGCCGCCAGGCCCACGAGCACGCCATCCATCGCGTGGACTTGCTCACCGCGCTGGGTGGCGAACCGCTCCGCTTCGATCCGGCCTTCGCCGCCGACGGGGTGGACGAGATTCTGTCGATGTTCTATCCACGCCAGGTCAGATTCGGCCGTACCGAGCCGATCGCCGCGCCGATTCAGTTCTGCGCCACCGATACCGGTGACAAGTGGACCCTCGGTGACGGAGAACCCGTCGCCACGGTCACCTCCGACGCCGCGACTCTCTACCTCGGCCTGTGGAAACGGATCGACCTCATCGACAGGTCGCAGATCGACGGCGATGACGGCGCGGCGCGGGCGGCGCTTGCGCACGCGCTGACGCCGTAGCGCCGGCCTTGCCGTTAATCTGGCTAAGTGCCGACAACCTTGTCACGGCGCGGGTTTCTGGCGGTCACCGCCGGGATGGCGCTCGTTGCCGCGTGTAGCTCGCAAAAGCCTGGCGAAGTCGCCAAAGACGGGTCGGTGACCGTTCGGCACATCTTCGGCGAGACGAAGATCCCGGCGCCACCGCAGCGCGTCGTCAGCGCCGGGTTCACCGAGCAGGACGATCTGCTCGCGCTCGGCGTCGTGCCGATCGCGGTCACCGACTGGTTCGGCGGTGAACCGTTCGCGGTCTGGCCGTGGGCCCAACCCAGACTGGCAGGCGCCCAGCCCACGGTGCTGAGCCTCGCCGACGGCATCCAGGTCGACCAGATCGCGGCGCTCAAACCCGATCTGATCGTGGCGACCAACGCCGGCTTGGATGCCGACACGTACGCCAAACTCTCCGGCATCGCACCGACCGTCGCGCAGTCCGGCCGCGACGCGTTCTTCGAACCGTGGAAAGACCAGGCCACGATCATCGGCCAGGCGGTCTTCAAGAACGACGAGATGTCCGGACTCATCAGTGGCGTCGACGAGAAGTTCACTGCCGCGGCGTCCAACAACCCGCAGTTCAACGGAAAGAAAGCGGTGCTGCTCGGCGGCACGCTGTACCGCGACAGCCTGCAGGCCCGCCCACCCGGTTGGCGCACCGAGTTCCTCACGCAGATGGGCTTCACCGCCCCTGACGTTCCTGCCCTGATACCGCGGGATCAGTGGGCGTCCGTGCTCGACACCGCCGACGTGCTGATCTGGACCACCGAAAGCGACCAGGAGCGCGACGCGCTGCTCGCCGATCCGACGATCGCGCAATTGAAGGCCACCGCGCGGGAGCGCAACGTCTTCACCACCAAGGAGCTCGCGGGCGCGATCGCGTTCGCCTCACCACTGTCTTATCCCGTCGTCGCCGACCAGCTGCCGCCCCTGCTGTCGCGCGCGCTGGGTTAGCCGTCCGGGCGCTGAGCGGAACCGGTGTCGGGCCGCCCGGCTAGGAGCGACAATGTCGCGGAAACGGGCTCATGAGCCACATCGGCCCCATGGGCCGGTCTGGTCAAATCACATGAAGCGCAAAAGGGGTCTGCTTCCACATCAGTCCCTGCCGTTACGCGCCCGCACTGCGCGCGACACTGTCGCTGAGAGGTGGACGACGGAGTTCGCGTGGCCAACGGTGCTGACGCGGCCAGAGTGACAGGTGCGACTTCCGGCGTGGGACTTGAGCGAATGATGTTGCGCACGAGGCGTTTTCAGCGACATTGTCGCTACTATGCGGGCGGGACGGCACCTGGCCCCGACAGCGCGACGACACGTCGTCATCGTGCGCGTGAGTAATGCAGCCCGGCGAGGCAATCCACCGCGCTGGCCCGAGCCTGCGGCCGACTGACAAGATTGCCCGGTGACAAGCACCCAGGAGAACGAGCACCGCGGCACGGCGACCATCGGTTCGGCCTACTATCCGACGCTCGTCGCGGTATTCACGGCCCTGGTGCTCATCTCCAATGTCGCGGCCACCAAGGGCGTCGCGTTCGGTCCGTTGCTCACCGACGGCGGCTTCATCGTGTTCCCGCTGACGTACGTGATCGGCGACGTGCTCAGTGAGGTGTACGGCTTCAAGGCCGCGAGCCGGGCGATCCTGATCGGCTTCGCGATGCAGGCGCTGGCGGTGGTGGTGCTGTGGACCACCGTGCGTCTGCCCGGAGCGCCGGACTACGCCAACCAGGAGGCGCTGGCCACCACGGTGGAGTCGATCACCGGTCTGGCCGCGGCCGGCTTGGCCGGGTTCCTCGCCGGCCAACTGGTGAACGCGGCCATCGTCGTGCGGATCAAACAGCGCACGAAAGAACGGCATTTGTGGGCCCGGCTGTTGGGTTCGACGGTGGTCGGGCAGTTCGCCGACACACTGGTGTTCTGTGCGATAGCCGCACCGATCATCGGGTTCGGCAACATGGGGTCCTTCGCGGTCTACGCCGCGATCGGCTGGATCTACAAGACGGTGATCGAGGCTGTCCTACTCCCCGTCACCTACCGCGTGATCGCGTTCATCAAGCGTCGCGAACCCACGTATCAGGTCGCTGTGTGAGGCTTCGATAAGGCAGCTCTGGCAAAGCTTCACAAACCGGTGTCGATCTTAGCTACTCGCGGGTAGTTTCAGGCCATGAGTGTGGCACCGGATGTGATGGACGCACGGGGCGCAGAAACCGGCCCCGGTACTCCGCATGATTATGGCGACCAAGCGCTCCTGCTTGAGTTCGCAAGTACCGCCGAGGTTTTGGCATGGACCGAAACACTGCAGGAGGCCGGCCTGCCAGGCGTAATGGACATCGTCCCGGCTTCGCGCACGATCCTGGTCAAGTTGGACGGCCACCGGTACCAGGCGCCGACGCGGCAGCGGCTGAGCAAGCTGCAGCTACGCCCCGGCGCGCTGGCCGGGCCACCGGCAGGCGACCGGGTGGACGTGACCATCGACGTGGTCTACGACGGCGCCGACCTTCATGAAGTCGCGGAACTGACCGGGCTGACCCCGGCACAGGTGATCGCGGCTCATACCGGCAGCCCCTGGCGGGTGGGATTCAGCGGTTTCGCACCGGGTTTCGCCTATCTCGTCGACGGTGACCAACGGTTGCGGGTACCGCGCCGCGCCGAACCGCGCACCAACGTGCCGGCCGGAGCTGTCGGGCTGGCCGGGGAGTTCAGCGGAATCTATCCGCGTAAGTCGCCCGGTGGCTGGCAGCTGATCGGCCACACCGAGGCAGTGCTGTTCGACGTGAATCGAGACACGCCGGCGCTGCTCACGCCAGGCATGTGGGTGCAGTTCCGGGCGATCGGTTAGGAGGCACAGATGACCACCACACTGGAAATCCTGCGCACCGGACCATTGGCATTGGTCGAGGATCTCGGCAGGCCCGGCTTGGCGCACATGGGCGTTACTCGTTCCGGCGCGGCCGACCGGCGGTCACACACGCTCGCCAATCGCCTCGTCGCCAATCCGGGTGAGCGCGCGACCATCGAGGTCACGTTCGGCGGATTCTCCGCACGCGTACGGGGCGGCGACGTCGCGATCGCCGTCACCGGCGCCGACACCGATCCGGCCGTGAACGGGGTTCCGTTCGGCACCAACAGCATTCATCACGTCCATGACGGTCAGGTGATCTCGCTGGGCGCCCCGCATTCGGGGCTGCGAAGCTACTTGGCGGTGCGGGGCGGAATCGCTGTCGACCCCGTCCTCGGATCGCGCAGCTACGACGTGATGTCGGCGATCGGCCCGGCGCCGCTGCGGCCGGGAGATGTGTTGCCGGTCGGTGAACACACCGACGAGTTCCCCGAGCTCGATCAGGCACCGGTGGCCGCGATCAGTGAGGACATCGTCGAGCTCCAGGTGGTGCCCGGGCCACGTGACGACTGGTTTGTCGATCCCGACATCCTCGTTCGCACCAACTGGCTCGTGACCAACCGCAGTGACCGTGTCGGCATGCGGCTGGTCGGCATGCCGCTGGACTACCGGTGGCCCGATCGGCAGCTGCCGAGCGAAGGTGCCACAAGAGGAGCAATTCAGATACCGCCCAACGGCTTTCCGGTGATTCTGGGTCCGGACCATCCCGTCACCGGGGGCTATCCCGTGATCGGCGTCGTCACCGACGAGGACATCGACAAACTGGGTCAGGTGCGACCCGGGCAAACGGTGCGGCTGCACTGGGCCTACCCCCGTCAACCATTCGAGGTTAGTCAAGACACCGGCGCGCAGCGCTGGTAGAACAAGAGTGTGGTCTCCCCGAATACCTACGCTCCTCATGTGCGCGGGGTTCTCCATACTGCACGCCTGGTCCATACCTCCGACCTCGACCACGAGACCCGCGAGGGCGCGCACCAGATGGTCATCGATGCGTTCGACGGCGATTTCACGGATGCCGACTGGGAACACTCGCTCGGCGGCATGCATGCACTGATCTGTCATCACGGTGCTTTGATCGCGCACGGTGCCGTCGTTCAACGCCGGATGCTCTATCGCGATGTCGCACTGCGGTGCGGTTACATCGAAGGCGTCGCGGTGCGCGAGGATTGGCGCGGCCAGGGCTTGGGCACCGCGGTGATGGACGCCCTCGAACAAGTGCTGCGCGGGGCCTATCAGCTCGGTGCCCTGAGCGCATCGGATGTCGGGCGGCAGATGTACACGTCGCGCGGCTGGTTGCCCTGGCAAGGGCCGACGTCGGTGCTCGCGCCCTCGGGCCTGGTCCGTACCGCCGAGGACGACGGCGGTGTGTTCGTGTTACCGATGGGCATCGAACTCGACACCACCGCAGCCCTCGCGTGCGACTGGCGCGACGGCGACGTCTGGTAATTCGGCCTCACATCCGGCGTGACGACCCGGTGAGGGGAAGTTCACGGCCGGGTCACCGCGGGCAGCTTTTGGGCAATAAACGCTTTCTAGCGTTTCCTCATGCCCAATCTGTTGAAGTCGAACCGCATCGCCAACTGGGATCCCGAGGACACGGTCGCGTGGGAGGCCGGTAACAAGTTCGTCGCGCGTCGCAATTTGATCTGGTCGGTGTTCGCAGAGCACATCGGCTTCTCCATCTGGTCCATCTGGTCGGTGATGGTGTTGTTCATGCCCGAAGCCGTGTACGGCTTCTCGGCCGGTGACAAGTTCCTCCTCGGCGCCACCGCCACGTTGGTCGGTGCCTGCCTGCGGATTCCGTACACGCTGGCCACCGCGACCTTCGGCGGTCGTAACTGGACGGTGTTCTCGGCATTCGTACTGCTGGTGCCGACCACCATGACCATGGTGTTGATGGCCAACCCCGGTCTGCCGCTGTGGCCGTACCTGCTGTGCGCGGCGCTGGCCGGCTTCGGCGGCGGCAACTTCGCGTCGTCGATGACCAACATCAACGCCTTCTACCCGCAACGGCTCAAGGGCTGGGCGTTGGGGCTCAACGCGGGTGGCGGCAACATCGGCGTGCCGATGATCCAGCTGGTCGGCCTGCTCGTGATCGCCACCGCGGGCAACCGGGCCCCGTACTGGGTGTGCGCGATCTACCTCGTCGCTCTGGCCGTCGCAGGCATCGGCGCCGCCCTGTACATGGACAATCTCGAGCAGCACAAGATCGACCTGGGTGCCATGAAAGCGATTCTCTCCGAACGGGATACGTGGGTCATCTCGTTGCTCTACATCGGTACGTTCGGCTCGTTCATCGGGTTCGCGTTCGCGTTCGGCCAGGTGCTGCAGATCAACTTCGCCGCAGGCGGCCAAACGCCGGCTCAGGCCTCGCTGCACGCCGCCCAGATCGCCTTCATCGGGCCGCTGCTCGGGTCGTTGTCGCGGGTCTACGGCGGCAAGCTGGCCGACCGAATCGGCGGTGGACGAGTCACATTGGCGGTGTTCGGCGGCATGATCCTGGCGGCGGGCCTGCTGGTGGCGATCAGCGTGATCGATGACCACAGCACCGGCGCGGCGACCGGCCTGATGATGTCCGGCTACGTGGTCGGGTTCATCGCCCTGTTCCTGCTGAGTGGACTCGGCAACGGCTCGGTGTACAAGATGATCCCGTCCATCTTCGAAGCACGCAGCCACTCGCTGCAGGTGAGCGAGGAGGAGCGGCAGAAGTGGTCGCTGTCGATGTCCGGTGCGTTGATCGGCTTCGCCGGCGCGGTAGGCGCCCTCGGCGGCGTGGGTATCAACCTCGCGCTGCGGCAGTCCTACCTGTCGAGCGGATCGGCCACCGCGGCGTTCTGGATCTTCCTGGCGTTCTATGTGCTGGCCTCGGTCGTCACGTGGGTGCGCTACGTCCGCCGCCCGGTTGCGACCCAGGTCACAGCGGACGAATCGCAGCGACACGCCTCAGCAATCGCCGGGTAACGACTTGGAAACACGGCCTGCATACACAGGAACCATGAGTGAGCCCGACTGGGCACCGCTCACCGGTTTTCGGGTGGCGGTGACCTCTTCACGCCGCGCCGATGAACTGAGCGCGCTACTCCGCAGGCGGGGTGCCACGGTGACGAGTGCAGCCGCCATCACCATGGTCCCGCTGCCCGACGACGACGAACTGCGTTCGCACACCGAGTCGTTGATCGAGCTGCCGCCCGACATCGTGGTCGCCACGACGGGTATCGGGTTCCGTGGGTGGATCGCCGCGGCCGACGGCTGGGGCTTGGCGAACGAGTTGACCGACGCCCTCGGCAAGGCTCGCATCGTCTCGCGCGGCCCGAAGGCCACCGGCGCGCTGCGGGCGGCGGGGCTGCCCGAGGAGTGGTCACCGGAATCGGAGTCGTCGCGCGAGGTCGTGCGTTATCTCGTCGAACACGGCGTCGCCGGTCAACGCATCGCTGTGCAATTGCACGGCGCGACCGACGAGTGGGATCCGTTCCCGGAGTTCCTCGACGAACTACGCGAGGCCGGCGCCGAAGTGGTGCCGATCCGCGTGTATCGCTGGCATCCCGCGCCCGCTGACGGTGAATTCGATCAACTGGTGGCCGGTATCGCGGAGCGACGGTTCGACGCGGTCAGCTTCACGTCGGCGCCCGCGGTGGCATCGGTCCTGATGCGGGCGGCCGAGATGGGGATCGCCGACCGGGTGGTGTCGGCGCTGCGTACCGATGTGCACGCGATGTGCGTCGGCCCGGTCACGGCACGCCCGCTCGTGCGGCTCGGCGTGCCGACGTCGGCGCCCGAACGGATGCGCCTTGGCGCCCTGGCCCGTCACATCACCGACGAGCTACCACTGCTGCAGTCCCGCACGGTCCGGGTGGCCGGTCACGTACTGGAGATCCGGGGCACATGCGTACTCGTCGACGGCGTCGTCAAGTCCCTGTCCCCGGCGGCCATGGCCACCATCCGCGCGCTGGCACATCGACCGGGCGCGGTGGTGTCGCGGTTCGATCTGCTCGGGGCGCTGCCGGGCAGCGGCACCGACACTCACGCGGTCGAGACGGCGGTGCTCCGGCTACGAACGGCATTGGGAGACAAGAACATCGTGTCGACGGTGGTGAAACGGGGTTACCGACTGGCAGTCGACGACTCCGAGATGACTGAAATGGCGCAGGCATTATGAGCCTGGTTCTGGTCGCACACGGAACCCGTAAGCCCGGCGGCGTCGCGATGATCGGCGATCTTGCGGATCGGGTGGCCGGTTTGCTCGACCGCAGGGTGCACGTCTCGTTCGTCGACGTCCTTGGTCCGACCCCCAGCGAGGTACTCGCCACCCTGCCGATGGACCGGCCCGCGGTCCTGGTTCCGGCATTCCTGGCCGCCGGCTACCACGTCCGCGTCGATGTCCCGGCCCACGTGGCTGCCAGCGCACATCCGCTGGTCACCGTCACGCCTCCGCTCGGCACGTGTCCGGGGACCGTGCGTGTCCTCGCCGACCGATTGGTCGAGTCAGGCTGGCGCCAGGGGGATTCGGTGATCCTGGCCGCGGCGGGAACGTCGGACCCGAGCGCCCAATCAGATCTGCGCCGAACCGCGGCGATGCTGTCAGCCGTTACCGGCGACCGCGTAGAACTGGCCTACGCCGCGACCGGTGCCCCCAGCGTGGCTGACGCTGTCGCGGCGCAACGCCGCCGCAGCGACCGCCGCATAGTCGTTGCTTCCTATTTGCTCGCCGACGGACTTTTCCAGGATCGGCTGCGTGCTGCCGGTGCTGACTTGGTGAGCGACCCACTCGGCACCCATCCCGGCATGGTCAGATTGATCGCGAACCGGTTCCGGCGGGCCGGCGTGCTGAGCCTGCCTGCCGCGGCGTGAACCGACCATCCGGGCCACAAAGGGTGCAGCAAACACTGCCAGCACCAGCGCCGCACCGCTGCCGCCGACTGACATGGCAACGCTTCTGCGATCGGCGACCAATCCGGCACACTGCGCGGCGTAGTCACTCGTAGCGAACGCCGGCCCGACCAGGGTGTGCTGATCGAGGTTGAGCAGATCCTGCTTCGCCGCGATCCCGTAATCGGGGCTGATTGCCGTGCCGCACGGTATGGGCTGACCCGCCCGATCGACCGCGTTCAGGCCGAGCGGCAGCGCCACAGCAACCAACGCACCGAGCACCGCCGACGCACCCAGCAGATTCAGGATCGACCGCCCGACCATCACTCATCACCCCCGTACGAAGGTTCCCCCTCGAATGCGAGTGTAAACATCTCCAGCGAACATCTCTAGTTAGCCAGCCAGCCATCACCGGACACTGGCAACGTTGTTCAACTGTTGTTCATTTTGGCAAAGATCACGATCAAAACACGGTCTGTGCAGGTAGTTAACTTTGTAACCCAAGTTATTGACGCGTGCGTGGAGGTTCTCCTGGTGAATAGCCGGGTTGTACTCAGCTATCGTTAGGTCGATCGTTGGCCGGAGTGTGCGGGGGTATGAGTAGGGTGCTGGTGACAAGACCGGGCTGCGCAGTGTGTCGGAGTGGCCAATTCCGCTGTGCCCGTGCCTAACTCAGTACCCGCGGAGCGCTTGCGTCAAAACCTGCTCAGCGCCTTGGAAAGCGCAAAGAAACCGATGTCGACCGCGGAGTTGCGCGACCACATCCACGAGCACTTCCGGGAACCAGTCGTGATCGAGGCGGTGTACCGGAACCTGACGGTCCTCGAACGGCGCGGCGAGGTGTGCCGCCGCAAACTCCCCGGACGCGACGCCCATTGGACGCGCGCCGACTGATCAGGCCGCGATCTCGACGAAGCCGTCGGGAGTGACCCGAGTTCGATAAACGGGAATCGAGACCGTCTCGTCGTCGAGGCAGCTGCCGTCGTCGAACGCGAAGGCCTGTTTCTTGATCGGTGACTGCACGGTCGCCCGCCCGCCTCGGTCCCCCACGATTCCGCGAGACAGCACAGCCGCACCCGAGAACGGGTCGATGTTGCCGACGGCGTGCAACGAACCGTCGTCGAGGCGGAACAACGCCGCCTGAGAGCCGTCCGGCAACAGCACCGCCACCCCACGGCACGGCATCAGGAAGTCGTACCGGCAGGCTGTCGTCCACTCCCTCGCGTTCGTGGCGTGGGCGTCTTCACGATCGTCGACCAGTGTCATTTCGCCTCCTGGAATCCGCGGACCTTCGGCATCCCGATGTCGGTCGCGCCCGGCACCTTGCGGCCGGCGCGTTCGGTGAACGTGATGGTGGGATCGGCTACGTCGGGCGCGTTGACGAACGACACGAAGCGCGAGAGCTTCTCGGGGTCCTCCAGCACGCCCTTCCATTCGCAGGCATAGCCCGCGACGTGACGCTCCATGGCCGCCTCGAACTCCGATGCCAGACCGAGGGAGTCGTTGCACACGACATCGCGCAGGTGGTCGAGCCCACCGTCCATGGCCTCCAGCCATGGGGCGGTGCGCTGCAACCGATCTGCAGTGCGGATGTAGAACATCAGGAAGCGGTCGATGTAGCGGATCAGCGTCTCGTCGTCGAGGTCGCCGGCCAACAACTGCGCGTGCCGCGGCGACATCCCGCCATTGCCGCACACGTACAGGTTCCAACCCTGTTCGGTGGCGATGATGCCGACGTCCTTGCTCTGCGCTTCGGCACACTCGCGTGCGCACCCCGATACGGCCATCTTGATCTTGTGCGGAGCACGCAGGCCCCGGTACCGCTTCTCGATCTCGACGGCCATGTTCACCGAATCCTGTTGGCCGTAGCGGCACCACGTGCTGCCCACGCAGCTCTTCACGGTGCGCAGCGATTTGCCGTAGGCGTGACCCGACTCCATGCCGCCCTCGACCAGACGCGCCCAGATCTGCGGCAACTGCTCGACGCGGGCGCCGAACATGTCGATCCGCTGGCCGCCGGTGATCTTGGTGTAAAGGTCGAAATCCCTTGCGATCTCGCCGATCAGGATCAGCTGTTCCGGAGTGATCTCACCGCCCGGCGACCGCGGCACCACCGAGTAGCTGCCGTTCTTCTGGAGGTTTGCCAGGAAGTGATCGTTGGAATCCTGCAGCGAGGCCTGTTCGCCGTCCAGGATGTGGTCGGAACTCGTCGACGCCAGGATCGACGCGATCGTGGGTTTGCAGATATCGCAACCTTTTCCGGTACCGAAGCGTTCGATCAGGCCGGAGAACGTGCGGATTTCGGTGGCGCTGATGATCTCGAACATCTCGGCGCGCGAGTGGTTGAAATGCTCGCACAGCGCCTTGGACTGCTCGACGCCCTCCGCCTCCAGCAGTTGCTTGAGCAGCGGCACACACGATCCGCATGACGTGCCGGCCAGCGTGCACTTCTTGAGGCCGGGGACGTCGGTGCAGCCACCGCAGATCGCTTCCTTCAGATCGCCCTTGGTGACGTTGTTGCACGAACAGATCTGGGCGATATCCGGCAGCGCGCCGACCCCGAGACCCGGCGTGCTTCCCTCCTGGGCCGGTGCGATCAACGACAGCGGATCGCCGGGCAGCTCACTGGCGACCATCGGACGCAGCACACCGTAGGCCGACGCGTCGCCGACCAGGATGCCGCCGAGCAGCGTCTTGGCGTCATCCGAGAGCACCAGTTTGGCGTAGGTCTTCTTGACCGGATCGTTGACCACGACGTCCAGGCAGTTGGGCGTGCGCCCCTGCGCGTCACCGAAACTCGCGACATCGACGCCGAGCAGTTTGAGCTTGGTGGACATGTCGGCCTCGGGGAATTCGGCCTCCCCGCCGAGCAGCCGGTCGGCAACCACCTCGGCGCTCGTGTAGCCAGGGCCGACCAGGCCGTAGCAGCGGCCCTCGATCGCGGCGACCTCGCCGATCGCATAGATGCTCGGATCACTCGTGACGCAGGACAGGTCGGTCAGCACGCCGCCACGTTGGGCGATGTCGAGGCCGGCCTTGCGGGCCAGTTCGTCGCGCGGGCGCACACCGGCGGCGAAGACGACCACGCCGGCGTCGACGCTGCTGCCGTCGTTGAGCGAAAGCCGCACGGAGTCGTCGGTGTCGGATTTCCGCAACGGCGTGTTCCGCTGGACCGGTTGAATGCTCTCGGTGCTGACCCCGGTGTGCACCTCGATGCCGAGACTGCGGATCATGCGATTGAGCAGCGCGCCGCCAGCCGGGTCGAGCTGTGCCGCCATGAGGTGCGGCGACATCTCCAGCACATGGGTCTTGAGCCCGAACGCGCGCAACGCGTTGGCGGCTTCGAGGCCGAGCAGACCACCGCCGATCACCACGCCGACCGGTGTTTTGGAGTCGAGCGCGGTCAGCGCTCCGGCCCGAATGGCGTCCAGATCGTCGAGGGTTCGATAGACGTGGCAGTGCGGCAGGTCGTGGCCCGGCACCGGCGGCACGAACGCGTACGAGCCGGTGGCCAGCACCAGAGCGTCGTAGTCGATGCGCTCGCCACCCGCGGTGCGCACCGTCTTGGCTTCGCGGTCGATCTCGGCCACCGGGCTCGCGAGCCGCAGGTCGACGCGATCATCGCCGGCATAGTCGTTGCCAGGAAGCGCCAACTGTGCCCGGTCCCAATGCTCGGTGTAGCCGGTGAGCCCGACCCGGTCGTAGGCGGCGTCGGCCTCCTCGGACAGGACGGTCACCCGCCAGGTGCCCTGCTCATCCCTGGCCCGCAACGCCTCGACGAAACGGTGGCCCACCATGCCGTGGCCCACGACGACGACGTGTCTTGTTGACTGCATACAGCGAGGCTAGAAATCCGATATTGCCGAAATGTCGCCCTGTGTGAAGCGCCCATCACGGTGTGCTCACGGTTTGCCGAACGCACCTGTGAGGTCTTGCGCCGGTGAGGCGCGCCTAGCGGTGCTGACGTGCAAGAGCCTGCCCGATCACGCGTGCACCTTCGTCGAACCGGGCCGGGTCCGGCCCGGAGTAGTTCAGCCGCAGGAACGGGCCGGCCGGCTCGGCGGGAAACCATTCCGAACCCGGCGCGACCAGCACGCCGCCGGCTTCGCAGTCTCGAACCAGGCGCTCGAGATCGGTCGCGTCGGGCAACCGCAGCCAGACGTGCAGCCCGCCGCGGGGCACGTGGTCAAGATGCACGTCGGCGACATGTTCCTCCAGGCAGGCGATCAGTAGATTGCGCCGCGCGCGCAACTGGTCGGCCAGATCCCGCAGATGGGTGCGCCAGGCGGGTTGTGTCACCACGTCGAGCGCCGCGGCCTGTAGCAGTCCGCTGACGTACATCGACTCCGCGCCACGGTCGGCCAGGATGCGCTCACGCGCTGGTCCTCTCGCGATGATCGCCGCAACCCGGATCGACGGCGACACACTCTTGGTCAGCGAGCGCAGGTAGATGACATGACCGCCGTCGTCGTGGGCGGCGACCGGGCGCGCGGTCGTGTCGATTCCGAAATCGTGTGCCCAGTCGTCCTCGACGAGAAACGCGCCGTGTTCGCGTACGACGTCGAGCACCTGCTGGGCACGGTCGGTGGTCCATTGTGCGCCAGTCGGATTCGCGAAGTTGGGCTGCGCGTAGAAGACCCTGGCGCCGGTCTCGGCAAAGGCCCGCGCGAGCTCGTCGGGGTCGGGCCCCCTCGTGCCGCTCGGCACCGGCACCATCCGCACGCCGGCCTGTGCGGCAGCGAGGATCGCGCCCCAGTAACTGGGCGATTCGATGAGCAACGGCTGCCCGAATCCGACCAACGCGCGAAACGTCGAGCTGAGTCCGCTCTGGCTGCCGGGCAACACGATCACGTCGCGCGGTGACGGCGCGGTGACGTTGGGCGGGCTGGCCTCTGCCAACTCCTGGGCGAACCACGCCTGTAGTTCTGGCAGGCCCGGTGCCGGCGAGCGGCTGAGTGCGGTGTCACCGCGGGCGGCCCGCGCGACCGCGGCTCGCACGAGGCGTTGCGGTAGGAGTTCGCGATCGGGATATCCCGAATGCAGTCCGATCACGTCGGGTGCACCGCTGCGAAGCGGTGTCGACAGGGCCGGGATGCGAGCGTGCGGAGAGCGCAAAGCGGCCGTCTGCCAACCGTAATCGGGTGGCCGCGCGGTACGGACCGCCCGCACGAATGTGCCGACCCCTGGCCGGCTTTCCACCAGACCGAGTCCACGCAATGTGCGCATCGCCTTCGCGACCGTGACGGGGCTCGCGTTGTATTGGGCCACCAACGCCCGGTTCGACGGCAGCTGGGCACCGGCCGGCGCGGTGGCGATCCACTGTCGGAGACCGCGCACAATCCGCTCGGTGCTATCGTTATCCATGTTGGATCAGAGTAGCGCTACTGCGCAGACACAGTCACCGCTATCCCATGCCGGGCTCTGGTGGGGTTTGCTGGGCGTTACGGCGTTCTCGTTCACGGTCGTCTTCACCCGCATTGCGGTCGGCGGACTGTCGCCGCTGTTCATCGGCGCCGGACGCGCCGTCGTCGCCGCCTTGCTCGCAACCACCGCGCTCATCGTCACCCGACAGGCGCTGCCCCGCGGGCGCCAGTGGGTACGGCTGGTCGTGGTGGCCACGGGCATCGTCGCCGGCTTCCCGTTGTTGACGTCCTATGCGCTCACGACGGTGCCGGCCAGCCACGGCGCCGTGGTGATCGCGCTCCTGCCTGCCGCCACCGCTGTCGCGGCGGTGCTTCGCGGACACGAGCGTCCACCGCTGGCGTTTTGGGTGGCGGTGGGGATCGGCGCTGTCGCGGCGGTGGTTTTCGCGATGCTGCACGGCGGCGGCATCGGGCATCTGAGCTGGGCCGATCTGCTGTTGTTCGGAGCCGTCGTCGCGGCGGCGATCGGCTATGCGGAGGGCGGGATGCTGGCGCGCGAGCTCGGCGCATGGCAGACGGTGTCGTGGGCGCTCGTCGTTGCCGCGCCGGTCATGGTCGTCCTGACTGCTGTCTCCGTGGCCCACCAGCCACCGCACGCCACGGCCAATCAGTGGGCGGCCTTCGCCTACCTCGCCGCGGTCAGCATGTACCTCGGCTTTTTCGCGTGGTACCGCGGGCTGGCGATCGGACCGATCGCGCAAGTCAGCCAGGTTCAACTCGTCCAGCCGGTGATGACGATCTGCTGGGCGGCGCTGATGCTGCACGAAGGCCTGACGTGGGTGACCGTCCTCGGCGGTGCCGCGGTCATCGCTTCCGCGGGACTTGCCGTCCGCATCCGGCTCCGGTGAATCCGCCGCGGTAAAACCCATAGGCCGCCGCCGGTTTCGGCGGTCTGCGGTCAGATGTCGACCAGCATGGTGGTGCTGTAGACGTCACCGCGCACCTTTCCCGGCGCGGGCGGGCCTTCGACGACGACCCACGCGCCTGTCGAGCCCTCCTGACGCGGACCGCTGATCGTGACGAAACCAGTGCCCGCCACATCGGTGTTCATGACGCCGGCCGCGACACCGGGGTCACCGGGACGGCACGTGGCCACCGATGCCCGCGGTGTCTGGATCAGCCTGACCCGGTAGACGGTGTTCGGATGCGCCGTCTGGAGGCGCACGTCGGCGCGCACCGAGCCGGCTTCGGGCGCGCCGATCTCGGCCTCACCCGAACCCGTGCCGGTTCCGTACCCGAGGAGAAAATTCTCCAGAACGAAATCGCACTGCCTGATGACGTTCTGCAGCGGCGTCATCGTCATACCCGTCGAATCGGCCGCGGCGGCCGGCGCACCGATGCCACACAGCATCGCGGCAATCGCCACCACGGGTGCCGACGCCGCACGTTTCCTGGACCTACCCATGCCGTACATCCCGCCTGCTCGCCGTGATACCGACGGCTTCACAGTAACTACGGGACGGCCACCCCGGAGGCGAGACGAGCTAAGTCCAGCGCGACAAAATCTCCTTGGCCTGAGCCGACAGCGCCCACTGCAGGAAGGGGCCGAAGGTGATGCGGCCGACCCCCAGAGCCGCCAACTCGGCCCGGTCCGCCGTGTCGGGCGGCACGGTCACACTGACCGGCAGTGGCACCGCAGAAGTGAAGCGCGCCAATCCTTCCGGATCCCGCAGGCCGGCCGGGAACAGGGAATCCGCACCGGCGGCGGCCGCCTCCGTCAGCCGGGCGATCGCGCGGTCCACCCGATCGGCGTCGTCGCCGTCGTTGCGCAGGAACAGGTCGGTACGCGCGTTGATCACCACGTGAACCCCGGCCGCGTCGGCCGCCGTACGCAATTCACCGACCAGTGCCGCGTGCTCGTCAGGGGTGCGCAGCCGACCACCGTCCTTGTGCACGGTGTCCTCGAGGTTGAAACCCACCGCTCCGACGTCCAACAATCCCTCGATGATGCGAGCCGGGGCCTCGCCGTAGCCCGATTCGATGTCCACCGACACCGGAACATCGACGGCGTCGGTGATCTGACGCACGCGCGTGAGCAGATCGTCGAACGTCATCACCTCGCCGTCGGCCTTACCGATTGAATCGGCCACCGGGTGGCTACCCACGGTGAGTGCGGCGAACCCCGCTTCGACGGCCAGATTGGCCGACCAGGCGTCCCAGACCGTTGGCAGGACGCCGGGGTTACCGGGCTGGTGCAGCGCCAGCAGCGCCGACGCCCGTTCCTGCAGAACCTGTTGAGACAACATGCAAAAACCTCCGACCCTTCAACGTGACCTGTGTCACTCTCAACTCGGTGACGTGGCTAGCATTGGTTGTCGTACTGTGAGCCATGACACCCTTCAGCCCAAGGAGGTCACTTGTCCAGCACCACCGAATTCGCCGAACTGCACAATCTGATCGGCGATATGCGTCGTTGCGTCACCACGCTTGCTTCGAAGTACGGGGACTCCCCGGCCATGCGTCGCGTCGTCAATGATGCCGAACGAATCCTCAACGACATAGAGCGGCTCGACATCGACGCCGAAGAGCTGGAGATGCGCCACGGGGTAACCCGGCAGCGGCAGGGCGCCGAGAAGATCGCCATTCCCGACACCCAGTACGGAAGCGATTTCTGGCAGGACGTCGCCGACGAAGGTCTCGGCGGATATCGATGAGCGCGTGGGCGTTTGACGCCCACCGCAACAACTGAACCTCAGAAAGGGAACCGTGAGCGCACCCACCGCTGACCGTCGCGCTACCGGGGTCTTCTCGTCGAAGCGAGCTCAGATCCCCCAGCGCACCCTACGGACCGACCGGTGGTGGCAGGCACCACTATTGACCAACCTGGGGCTCGCGGCGTTCGTCGTCTACGCCACGGTCCGGGCCTTCTGGGGCAGTGCCTACTGGGTGGAGGACTACCACTACCTCACCCCGTTCTATTCGCCGTGCGTGAGCACCGCGTGCGCACCGGGATCGAGCCACTTCGGCCAGTGGGTCGGTGAACTTCCGTGGTTCATCCCGATGGCCTTCATCTCGCTGCCGTTCCTGCTCGCCTTCCGGCTCACGTGCTACTACTACCGCAAGGCCTATTACCGGTCGGTGTGGCAGTCGCCGACCGCATGCGCGGTGGCCGAGCCGCACGCGAAATACACCGGGGAGACGCGCTTTCCGCTCATCCTGCAGAACGCACACCGGTACTTCTTCTACGCCGCCGTCCTCGTCTCGCTGGTCAACACCTACGACGCCATCGTCGCGTTCCACTCGCCCAGCGGCTTCGGATTCGGCCTGGGCAACGTCATTCTCGTCGTCAACGTGATCCTGCTGTGGGTCTACACCGTGTCCTGCCACTCCTGCCGGCACGTGACCGGCGGGCGGCTCAAGCACTTCTCGAAACACCCTGTCCGGTACTGGATGTGGACCCAGGTCAGCAAGCTGAACACCCGGCACATGCTGTTCGCCTGGATCACGCTCGGCACCCTGGTGCTGACCGACTTCTACATCATGCTGGTCGCCAGCGGCACCATCTCCGACCTCAGATTCATTGGTTAGCAATAACACTCAAAGAACAAGCGAGGATTAATGGTTGAACTCGAACGGCACTCCTACGACGTTGTCGTGATCGGTGCCGGCGGGGCGGGTTTGCGTGCGGTGATCGAGGCGCGCGAACGGGGCTTGCGGGTTGCGGTGGTGACGAAATCACTGTTCGGCAAGGCCCACACGGTGATGGCCGAGGGTGGGTGCGCCGCGGCCATGCGCAACGTCAACACCAAGGACTCCTGGCAGGTGCACTTCGGTGACACCATGCGCGGCGGCAAGTTCCTCAACAACTGGCGGATGGCCGAGTTGCACGCGCAAGAGGCGCCCGACCGGGTGTGGGAACTGGAGACCTACGGTGCGCTGTTCGACCGGACGAAGGACGGCCGGATCAGCCAGCGCAACTTCGGCGGCCACACCTACCCGCGACTGGCCCACGTCGGTGACCGCACCGGCCTGGAGATCATCCGTACGTTGCAGCAGAAGATCGTGTCGCTGCAGCAGGAGGACAAGCGCGAACTCGGCGACTACGACGCACGGATCCGGGTCTTCCACGAATGCTCGATCACCGAACTGATCAAAGACGGCGACCGCATCGCGGGGGCATTCGGATATTGGCGCGAGACGGGCAGTTTCGTGCTCTTCGAGGCGCCCGCGGTGGTGCTGGCGACCGGCGGCATCGGCAAGTCCTTCAAGGTGTCGTCGAACTCCTGGGAGTACACCGGTGACGGCCATGCCCTGGCGCTGCGGGCCGGGTCGAACCTGATCAACATGGAGTTCATCCAGTTCCACCCGACGGGCATGGTGTGGCCGCTCTCGGTGAAGGGCATCCTCGTGACCGAGGGTGTGCGCGGTGACGGCGGAGTGCTCAAGAACTCCGAGGGCAAGCGCTTCATGTTCGACTACATCCCCTCCGTCTTCAAAGGCCAGTACGCCGAGACCGAGGAGGAGGCCGACCAGTGGCTCAAGGACAACGATTCGGCCCGGCGCACCCCTGACCTGCTCCCCCGCGACGAGGTGGCCCGCGCGATCAACTCAGAGGTCAAGGCAGGCCGCGGCTCGCCACACGGCGGCGTGTACCTGGACATCGCGTCCCGCATGCCTCCCGAGGAGATCAAGCGGCGGCTGCCCTCGATGTATCACCAGTTCATCGAGCTGGCCGAGGTCGACATCACCAAGGACGAGATGGAGGTCGGACCGACCTGCCACTACGTGATGGGCGGCATCGAGGTCGACCCGGACACCGGGGAGGGTGCGACACCCGGACTGTTCGCGGCGGGCGAGTGCTCCGGCGGCATGCACGGCTCGAACCGGCTGGGCGGTAATTCGCTGTCGGATCTGCTGGTGTTCGGCCGTCGCGCCGGCCTCGGTGCATCGGAGTACGTGCGCGCGCTGTCCGACCGGCCGAAGGTCACCGAGGCCGCCGTCGAGGACGCCACCCGGCTGGCGCTCGCACCGTTCGACAAGCACGACAACCCCGAGAACCCGTACACGTTGCACGCCGAGCTCCAGCAGTCGATGAACGACCTGGTCGGCATCATCCGCAAGGAAGAGGAGATCGAGGCGGCGCTGGCCAAGCTCGCCGAGCTCAAGGCCCGCTACGCCAATGTCACCGTCGAGGGCGGGCGCGTGTTCAACCCGGGCTGGCACCTGGCGATCGACATGCGCAACATGCTGCTGGTCAGCGAATGCGTCGCCAAGGCAGCGCTGCAGCGCACCGAAAGCCGCGGCGGACACACCCGCGACGACTACCCGGAGATGGATGCCAACTGGCGCAACACCCTGCTGGTGTGCCGTGCGGTCGAGACCGACGATCCCGTGGTGCCCGACGTGTCGGTGACGCCCGAACCGCAGGTTCCGATGCGGCCCGACCTGCTGGGTTGTTTCGAGCTTTCCGAACTGGAGAAGTACTACACCGACGCTGAACTGGCCGAGCACCCCGAACGGAAGGGCTGAGATGGCTGCGTATGAAGCGAGTTTGCGAGTCTGGCGAGGTGACGACACCGGCGGCGGCCTGCAGGACTTCACCGTCGAGGTCAACGACGGCGAAGTGGTGCTCGACATCATTCACCGGCTCCAGGCCACCCAGGCTCCTGACCTGGCCGTGCGGTGGAACTGTAAGGCCGGCAAGTGCGGGTCCTGCTCGGCTGAGGTCAACGGCCGGCCCCGGCTGATGTGCATGACGCGGATGTCGACGTTCGACCCGGCCGAGACGGTCACGGTGACACCGCTGCGGGCATTCCCAGTCATGCGGGATCTGGTGACCGATGTGTCCTTCAACTACGAGAAGGCACGCGAGATCCCGTCGTTCGCCCCGCCGAAGGAACTGCAGCCCGGCGAGTACCGCATGCAGCAGGTGGACGTGGAGCGCTCGCAGGAGTTCCGCAAGTGCATCGAGTGCTACCTGTGCCAAAACACCTGCCACGTGGTGCGCGACCATGAGGAGAACAAGCAGGCGTTCGCCGGCCCGCGGTATCTGATGCGCGTCGCCGAATTGGACATGCATCCGCTGGACACGCTCGACCGCAAGGACATGGCTCAGGACGAGTTCGGGCTGGGCTTCTGCAACATCACGAAGTGCTGCACGGAGGTGTGCCCCGAGCACATCAAGATCACCGAC
Source organism: Mycobacterium venezuelense (assembly GCF_054919535.1). Classification (NCBI taxonomy): domain Bacteria; kingdom Bacillati; phylum Actinomycetota; class Actinomycetes; order Mycobacteriales; family Mycobacteriaceae; genus Mycobacterium; species Mycobacterium venezuelense. The sequence goes on along the minus strand of NZ_JBONDW010000015.1, from coordinate 22,137 downwards.
AACGCGCTGATCCCGATGAAGGAGCGCGTGGTGGACCGCAAGTATGACCCGATTGTGTGGTTGGGCAACAAGCTGTTCCGGCGATGAGCGCTCGCGCGAAGAGTCTGTCGGTGGGTGGTGGGTCGATTGCTGTGACGAGCGTGCAACCTGTTGTGATGATCTCGGCTCGGGGGCGCAAAACCCTGCACGTTCGGCACAGTGCACAGACGACTATGCCGAACCCTGAGCCGCCCCCCGTATTCACAACGTCAGATAGGTATGTCCGGCCGTTTTCACATTCGCGGACTGGGGTATGAGACGCGCGTAGGCTCGACACAGCAGCCAATCACCGTCGAAAGGCAGCTCATGAGTATGGGACATACCCACAGCGTCAACGACATTCGCACTGCGATCCGGGAGTTGTCGACCCGGGCTCAGTTGGCCCGCAAGGAGGGCCGTACTGCTGACGCGAGCGAGATCGAAGAGCGCATCGCCCGATATCGCGAAGAGCTCGCGCAGCGTCCGTAACCGCCCGGAGCTCTAGCCGCCGAGTCGGCGGAACGTGCTGCGGTGGAACACGATTGGCGCGACGTCGTCGTGCACGGTGATATCGCTGACCCGCAGCACGACGATCGTGTGATCGCCGGCCGGCACCAGTTGTTCGATTGCGCTCTCCAGCCACACACTGGTGCCATGAATGAACACGGCGCCACTTTCGCGTGACTCGGTCTCCAGGCCGGCGAACCGGTCCCCGGTCTTGGCGGCCAGGGTCCGCGCGGCCGCGTCGTGGGACTCCCCGAGGACGCTGATGCCCAGTGACGGCAGATCCTTGAGCTTCGGCCACGTGGTCGAGGAGTTCTGTACGCAGAACGACACAAGCGGCGGATCGAGGGACACCGGCACGAACGTGCTGGCGGCAAGGCCCACCAGGGTGCCGTCCACCTCCGCCGCAATCGCGATGACACCGGTCGGGAAGTGGCCGAACGCTTCACGCAGCGACGTCGGGCTCAGATCTGTTGCGCTCATAGCACCTCCATCTTCACACGTACGGGTGTGCGCCTGCCAGGTTCGGAATCGTTGTGAACGCAACTGCGTAGGACAGGCACGCCGGTAACCTGACCCGCATCATGTGGATTCCGCTGCTCGCGATGGCCGTTGCGGTCAGCCTGGAACCGTTCCGGATCGGGATGACCGTCGTGATGCTCAACCGGCCCAAGCCACTGCTGCAACTACTCACCTTCTTGGCCGGCGGGTTCGCGATGGGCACCGCGGTGGGCGTCATCGTGCTGTTCCTGCTGCGGCCCGCGTTGGGTTCGGCACATTTCACCCTGCCCAGGGTGCAGATCCTGGTCGGCGTCGTGGTGCTGGTGACCGCTGCGGTGGTCGCTGCGGGTGTGTTGGAGCCCAAACCCGGGCCCCGAGAACCGGGGCTGCTCGCGACGCGCGCCCGGCAACTACTCAACGGCCGTTCGCTGTGGACGGCGGGCGCCGCGGGCCTCGGCATCGCGCTGCCGTCGGTCGACTATCTCGCGGCCCTGGCGCTCATCGTCGCGTCCGGTGCCGCGGCCGCGACCCAGGTCGGCGCGTTGCTGCTGTTCAACGTGGTGGCGTTCGGACTCGTCGAGATCCCGCTGATCTCCTTCCTGATCGCGCCGGAGCGCACCCGCGCGACTCTGTCGGCACTGAACGACTGGCTGCAGGCGCGGCGCCGCCGCGGGGTGGCTGTCCTGCTGGCCGCGGTCGGCTTTGTACTGCTCGCCGTGGGGTTCGCCGGTCTCTGAACGCGCTCAGGCGTCCAAACGGGTGAATTCGTCCTGCCGGTACTGCTCGACGCAAGCGGCGCGCCGAACCTTGCCACTCGTGGTCGTCGGAATCGAGCCCGGAGACACAAGGACGAGATCCCCGAGATTCAACCCGTGCGCGTTGGAGATTGCGGACGTGACATTGGTCTTGATCTCCTTGAGCCAGTGCACCGCCTCGACGGTCGACTCTTCCCGCTTCTTCACCTCGGCCACGGTCACCAGCTTCTCGGTGCTGTTCACCGGCACCGAGATCGCCGCAACCCGGCCACCGGTGATCTGTTGGACCGTGGCCTCGATGTCCTCGGGGTAGTGATTCCGTCCGCGGATGATCAGTAGATCCTTGATGCGCCCGACGATGAACAGCGCACCATCCGAGATGAAGCCCAGGTCACCGGTTTTCAGCCAGGGTCCGTCAGGCGTGCCGGGCGTGGGGTCGACGAGTGTGGCGCCGAAGCACTGCTGTTCCTCCGGTGAGCGGCCCCAGTAGCCGGCCGCGACATTGTCGCCGTGGACCCAGATCTCGCCGACCAGGTCCTGCGCGCATTCCTGGTGCGACTCGACGTCGACGATGCGCACCACCGGTGACTGCGGAAGGTTGTATCTGACCAGCGCAGTGCCGGTTCCGGATTCACACCGCCGGACCCTGCCGGCAGAGAGTTCGTCGGCATCGAAGCTGTCGACGTCCGACGACTCGCTCCACGTACCGGTGGCCACGAATACCGTTGCCTCAGCCAATCCGTACGACGGACGCAGCATGTTGTCCCGAAAAGCGAAGTGGGCGAACCGATCTGCAAAACGCTCCAAGGTGGCCTGTTCGACCCGCTCGGCGCCGTTGATGATACCCACCACGCCGCCCAGGTTGAGCCCGGCCAGATCCGCGTCCTTAGTCTTGCGAGCCGCGAGGCCGAAGGCGAAATTGGGCGCTGCCGAGAACGAATGGGCGTTCTCGGCCAGCGCTCGTATCCACCTGGCCGGCTTCTCCAGGAACGCAACAGGACTCGTCAACACGGCGCGATAGCCGCTCAGGATCGGTGCGCAGACACCCAGCACGAGGCCCATGTCGTGATAGAACGGCAACCACGACACGATCGTCGCGTCCATTATCGCGTTGCGGTCTGCATCCGTGAAGAAGCAGCGCATCAACTGTTCGAAATTGGTCTGCAGGTTGCGATGCGAGATCATGACACCGGTCGGCAGCCGCGTGGAACCCGAGCTGTACTGCAGATACGCCGTCTCCGGGCACTCAACCGCGCCGAGACTCGCAGCGTCGTCGTCGGCATCGAAATCCAACGAGTCGATCTGAACGATCTTCGGCGCGGTGTCCAGGCGCGACCGGTCCACATAATCGCCGACATCCTGGGCAACCGAGGACGTCGTAAGAACAACCGACGGTGCGGTATCGGCGAACACCGCACTCACCCGGTCGTGGCTCGAGCCGCGATGAGGCAGTGGCAACGGAACCGCGATGAGTCCGGCCTGCATGGATCCCAGGAACGCCAGGATGTATTCGAGGCCCTGGGGCGCCAGGATCACCGCCCGGTCACCGGCTGAACCGTGCGCACTGATCTCGCGTGCGACATTCATCGTTCGCCGAGACAGCTGCGACCAGGTCAGGGTCTCGGAGACACCGTCCGGGTTGTCGGTGTAGTCGGTGAACGTGAAGGCTTCGCCGTCGGGGCGCAGGCTGGCACGTCCGTGCAGCATCGAGAGAATCGTTGACTGGGCGGACATCACGAGCCACCGCCTTGCGGGTTCAGCAGCGACAGGGCGGTGTTGACCAACTCCGACATCGGATCGGTGCCGCCGCCAAAGGTCGCCTCGTTGGCCGGTGCGGTCACCTCCGCCGGGTCGAAGCCGTTCACCGGGTCCACCGTGATCGGTGCGGTCGCCGGATCGTCGTTGCGTGAATAACCCGCGTCCACCATGGGCAGCAGCACCGCGTCCAGCTTGTTGAGCGTGTCCTGGTCGTAGCCGAGGTACTTGAATGGCAGCACCAGCGGCAGGTGCTCCTCGGGAACCAGGTACGTCGTCGTCGTTCCGCCCCTGGAGTTGACCGTGGTCCTGATGTTCTGCGGCGGAACATTGCTCGGATTGGTGAAGGCGATCGCTGTGTGACCGGTGGCCAACCCGGCGATCGAGTTGATCACGCTCATCCAGTGGTCCGGCCGGTCCGGCCAGTCGGCGATGCTGTCGTAGGCGGAGATGAACTGATCTGTGTGGTACTGGCTTTCCACGGGAGCCGGTATGCGGTAATCCATAGACGGTACGACGCTGCCGACGGGAAAGTTCTGGGTCAGGAAACTCTCGCCGAACGGGTGCTTGGCGATCGGATCACCGAACGTCGCAAAGCTGAGTTGATCCGGCGGCGGAGCGGTCGGATCGTTGGCCAGACGCGCTTTCACGGCGTTGACCACGAGCGCTCCCTCGGAAAGCCCCATCGCCGTTCCCTTGCCACCGCTGCGGATCGCCGCGTCGAGGTTTCCCTCCCCCTCGTCGACCGATTCACCGATGTCGGGCCCGTCGAGACCGATGCCGGGATAGATCTGCTCTCCGAGCGCACCGATACCGGGGAATATCCGTTCCAGGGTGTGCCCCTGAACTTGACCTGCCGGGTAGTCGACCTTCGTCCGCCTCATGCCGGGGAACCAGTGCTCGCCCGTCATACGGATGTACTCGTCGTACGGAATGCCGAGGACGTGAGCGCCGCCCAAGGCGTACGCGGTCCCTGGGTTCTCCGGCGTCCCGGCAGCCGGGCCGCCGGGAGGCGGCGGTGGCGGGGGCAGCAGGGTCTCATCGGCCGACGCAGTCCCAAGGACGCCGAACGCCCCGCTGACGCTGGTCGTCATCAACACGGCAAGTCCTGCAAGGAGTTTCTTCATGGCCACTCCTGATCGCCCGCTTCGCTTCGTAGTTTCACATACATGACGTGTGCCCGCTCACTCGGCAACTGCCGACGCGCTCGCGGCCGGCGGCCGTGCGCGGGGCTTCCGCGACTCCAACCTTGATGGCCACCAGTTCGCCTTACCGACGAGGGCCGCGATGGCGGGCACCGTGATGGTGCGCACCACGAACGTGTCCAGCAAAATCCCCACGCCGATCAGGAATCCTCCTTGGACCACCATGCCGATGCTGGAGAACAACAGACCACCCATCGACGCGGCGAAGATCAACCCCGCCGCGGTGATCACACCGCCCGTCGAACCGAGCGTGCGAATTATGCCGTAACGCATGCTGTTCGGAGACTCGTCGCGCATTCGCGACACCAGCAGCATGTTGTAGTCGGCGCCCACCGCGACCAAGACCACGAAGGCCAGCGGAGGCACGCTCCAATGCAGCTGCTGTCCGAGGAAGACTTGGAACACCAGGACCCCGATACCGATCGCCGCGAAGTACGAGACCACCACGGACCCGACGAGATAGAGCGGCGCGATGATCGCCCGCAACAGCAACATCATTGTCAGCAGGACGACGATGAGCGTCGCGGCGATGATGAACCGGATGTCCTGCTGGTAGTAGTCGCGGGTGTCACGCAGTGCCGCAGGGAACCCGCCCATCGAAATCGTGGCGTCGGCCAGCGTGGTATTCGGCTGGGCCCCGCGGGCGATGTCCTGGATCTGATTGACCTGGTCCATCGCGTCGGAGCTGAACGGGTTGAGTTTGGTTTGCACCAGATAGCGCACCGAGCGGCCGTCCGGCGACACGTAGGCCGAGGCAGCCTTCCGGAAGTCGGCCAGACCCAGCACTTCCGGCGGAATGTTGAACCCGGCCTGCGACGGATCCGCGGCGTCGTGCCTCATGGTCAACAGGAACGCCGATGCCTCATTCAGCCCGGCCGCGATCACCTTGACCTGCTTGACCAGTTCGTCGACGCCGCCTGCCACTTCCCGGCTGCCGCCGGCCAGGCGGTTGGCGCCCTGCTGCAAGTCCTTCAAGCCCGCCTGCGGGCCGCCGGGTTTGTCCAGCCCCATGGCGTTGACGGCCTTGTTGACGCTGGCGAGAGCGGTGTTCAGGCTTTTCACCGTCGAGTTGAGTGACTGCGCGTCATCAACGCCCTGGAGTTCTTGCGCGAGCTGGTTGATCTGGTCGAGACTGCCGTCGTTGTTCGCGTCGACCAGCCGCTGGAACTGCATGCGGGTGTCGCGGCAGGAGGGATTGGCATCGCAGACCGCGTTGCCTTGCAGCGCGGTGAGGACCGGGCCGATCCAACCGAACATGTCCTTGACCGCGCGGAAGTTGACGCCCATCGAATTGGCGAGCGCATTGACGCTCTGCACGAGCTTGGCCGCGGTCTCGACGTCGCGCACCAGCTTGTCCCCGCCGTATTCGGTGCGAACCGAGGAGAACGCGTTCACCATGCTCGCGAGGCTCGGGGCGATCTGGTTGATCTGGGCGCGGACGTCGGCCAGGCTGTCGGCGAGCGTGTCGGCGCCAGCCGCCAACCTGTTGAGGTCGCTGGAGCGCTGGCCGATCTGGGCGGAGCCATCGGCCAACCGGTCACCGACGATGCCGGCCTGGAACGTCGCCCGGAACTCGGCAGGCACTTCCCCAAGGGGCCGGGTGATGCCGCTGACCAGACCGACGTCCGGCAGTTGCGCGACACGCGAGGCCAGTTGTTCCAGATCGGCGAGGGACCGGGGATTGAGCAGGCTGTGCGGCGACTGGATCAGGATGTATTCGGGGATGGACTGTGCGATGGGGAAATGGCGTTCTACGGCGGCGTATCCGATCGAGCTCGGCGCCGACGGCGACACCACCTTGCGGTCGTCGTAGTTGAACTCCGCAAAAATCGCGCAGCTGGCGAGCAGTGCCAGCACCAAAAGGCTGGCAGCAAGGTGCGGCACCGGGCGGCGAACGATCCGGATCCCGGACCGCCGCCAGAAGCCGGCGGTCAGCTCGCGCCGCGGCTTGACCCACCCGCGCGGGCCGGCCAGCGTCAGGATCGCGGGCAGCAATGTCACGCCGGCAAGGAACGCTATGCCGATACCGATCGCCGACGACACGCCCACCGTTCTGAACACACCCATCTTGGCGAAGCTCAGCAGGAGGAAGGTGATGCCCACCATGGCGGCGGATGCGGCGATCACCTTCCCGATCGACATCATCGCCTTCTTGACCGCCTGATCGGAGTCGGCGCCCATCCGCAGGTAGTCGTGATAGCGGCTGATGAGGAAGACCGCGTAATCCGTGCCGGCACCGGCCATGATCGCGCTCAAGAACACAATGGACTGGTTCGAGACACCTGCACCTGTCAACTGGGAAAAGCCCGACACCAGTGCCTGCGCGATCACCAGAGATGACCCGATCGTGACCAATGGGAGCATCATCGTCACCGCACTGCGATAGACGAGCAGCAGCACGGCGAGGACCAGTACGGCGATCGCGATCTCGATCGGCAGCCGATCCTGCTCGCCCGCGACGGTGAGGTCGGCGACGGTCGCCGCGGGGCCGGTCAGATGCACGTCAAGGTGACTCCCCGCGACATTGGTCCTGACGACCTCGGCAACCCGGTTGAACGAGTCGAACGCGCGCGGAGTCCCCAACTCCCCCGCGAGCCCCACCGGCAACACCCACGTGGTCTTGTCCTCGCTCGTCAGGAACTGCCGCAGTTGCGGGGTGTTGAGGAAGTCCTGCACCGACACGACGTCCATCTGGTCGTCGTGCAGAGCGTCAACGAGTTTGCGGTAGGCCGCCTCGTCAGCGGGTTCCAGGCCGTTCTCGTTGATCAACGCCACGAGAAGCAGGTTGTCGTTGCCGGGTTCCTGGAAGGCTTCGGTCATCTTCTGCGCCGTGATGCTCGACGGCGCATCGCTCGGAAGAATGGCGAGCGGATGTTTCTGGGCCATCTCGCCGAGGGACGGGAATGACAGCGGCAGGGCGATCGCGAGCGCGACCCACACCCCGATTACCGCCCATGGCCATCGCACCACCAGATCAGCTAGCCGTCGCATATCGTCCTCACCCTCGCGCCGGAGTGCATCGTGGAGAATCCATGGCCATCGTTTTGCTCACCGCTAGGCGACGCGTCCCCAGTGCCCGATGTCAGCAACCCGGGTGGACACCGACTTCATCGCCGCCAGGTACCGGGTGACGGATTTCCTCGCAACGGGGTTGTCGGGATGCATGATCGCCATGGACGTGCCTTCCCCGTAGCGGAAGATATAGATAGTCAATTGATAGGAGAACCGCCCGTCGGGGTAGATGCCGATATTGTTCGCAAGGCCCATGTCGGCCGCGGCGAGGATGGCGTTGAGCGGCGCGGCACCACCGTGCAAGAAGTTCGACACCGGGAAGTTCGGCCGTGGCCAGTTCAACCACGGCGCCAACTCCAGTACGCGGTAATACGGAACTCTCGCCATGTCGAGGCTCGAATCGAAACAAGCCTGCGCAGCCCAGGCAGCCTCGCCGAAAGAGGTTGCCGCGACAGGAACGGTTATGGGAATCAGGCCGGTGAACCAACCTTGCGTCATGAAATTGTCGCCGGCTGTACGGGAATCCCTCGGAGTGAGTCCGTAATACGTGAGCGCACCGGTGAACTCGTGCTCCACCAAGCCCAGGCAGGCAAACAATCCGCCGACGAAGCGCGCACCCGCCGCGGTGCAGGCCGATTCGAACCGTTCCGTCTGAGCCGCGTCCATCAGAAGTTCGGACGTCATGTCACTTCGCGTCGAATCATGTGGATTGCCCAGTGGCAGCGGGAATTCCGGAAAGCCGTCGCTGTTGTTCTCGGCGAAGTCGAGCCAGGCCCGCACTCCGGGCGAATCCAGGGTCAACGCCGACGCGTACTCGCGCTCGCGAACACAGAAGTCGTCGAAGCTACCGGCATCAGGCAGCGCAAGGGCCTGGCCGTCGCCCGTCATCGCCGAATACATGCCGTTGGCTTCCATCATTGTCGTGCCGATCAACGTGGCATCCCCGTGCACGTGATCCATGGCGGCGAAGAATGTGAAAAAATTGTCGTTCTGGATAATTCCGAAGGTGAAGCAGCCCCATTCCAGCGGATTCGGGATCGCCACGACGTGTGCGCGTATTTCGTCGACGGTCATGTGACCGTGATCGACGGCCGCGAATTCAATATCAATGGGGTCTTCGATGCTACGCCGGACGAATTTGCCAGAATCAGCCTCTTCGAACCAGCTGCGGAATGTGTCGTGCCGACGTAGGTATGCATTGACGGCGTGGTCCATGGCCGCGATGTCACATTGGCCGGCCACCTCGCAGCTCGCGATGATCTGCCGGGAGAAGTTCAGACCCGCGGCGCTCCTCTCGCAGTAATTACGCAGATGTTGGCTCTGCATGTAGCTAACCGGCACCGAGCTGACCGGCGCTCGGCTCGCACTTTCCTGAGCCGCTGCCGTCGGATGCCACGACGTAACCGCGCCCGGGCTCAACGACCATTCATCAAGTGCGCCAACAGTTATCTTCCCGATGCGCAAAACCTGCCCCTCCCACGTACGCCCCGATCAGCCGTCGCCGATTCCGGCAGTTCCCCTCGCGGCATCAACGTACCCTCGGTCGTCCGACAGCGGTACTGCAAAGCCTCACGCGGAAAGCGAACCGCACACGCGACGGGTCCGCGTGCAATAGTGTCGTCGAGTCGATCTTCACGCGCTTCGGGGGACGCGCGGGGTCATCGCGGAGTCAGTTCGATGCCGCCGATGCAAGGAGGACAACGGCATGGGTTCCACCGCACACCCGAACACGCAGGCGCCAAAGTTTGCCATCGTCGGCTATGCGGCGCGTTTTCCGGGCGCTCCAGACGCCGATGGGTTCTGGGAAGTGTTGCGCGAAGGCCGCGACGCGGTGTCGGAGATCCCCGAGGACCGCTGGGACGCCGACGAGTTCTTCGACCCGGAGCCGGGCGCGCCCGGCAAGGTCGTAACCCGTCGTGCGGGTTTCGTCGATGACGTGACCGGATTCGACGCGCCATTCTTCGGCATGTCGACGCGTGAGGTCAGACTCATGGATCCGCAACATCGCATTCTGCTGGAAACAGCATGGCGCGCAGTGGAACATTCGGGTACCGCGCCCACCGCTCTGGCCGACACCAACACGGGCGTGTTCGTCGGTCTGGCGACCCACGACTACCTGGGCATGGCATCTGACGAGCTGACCTATCCCGAGATCGAGGCTTACATGGCCATCGGGACGTCGAATGCCGCGGCAGCAGGCCGGATCAGCTATCGGCTCGGCCTGCAGGGTCCTGCGGTCGCCGTCGACACGGCGTGCAGTTCGTCGCTGGTCGCGATACATCAAGCCTGTCAGGCACTGCAATTGGGCGAGTGTGACCTCGCGCTGGCCGGTGGTGCGAATGTCCTGCTCACCCCGGCCACCATGATCACGTTCTCCAGTGCCCACATGCTCGCGCCCGACGGACGGTGCAAGACGTTCGACGCGGCCGCGGACGGGTATGTGCGCGGCGAGGGTTGCGGTGTCATCGTCGTCAAGCGCCTCGAAGACGCGGTCCGCGACGGTGACCGCATCCGGGCCGTCATCCGCGGCAGCGCGATCAACCAGGACGGCGCATCGGGTGGGTTGACCGTGCCGAATGGTGTTGCGCAGCAACGGGTTATCGCCGATGCATTGAAACGGGCCGACCTGCAACCCAGCGATGTCGGCTACCTGGAGGCACACGGTACCGGGACATCGCTGGGCGATCCGATCGAGGCGCAGGCCGCAGGTGCGGTGCTCGGCGTTGGTCGCGATCCCGGCCAACCGCTGCTGATCGGTTCGGCGAAGACGAACATCGGACACCTCGAAGCTGCCGCGGGCATCGCGGGCGTCATCAAGGTCATCCTGTCGCTCGAGAACGAGACTTTGCCGAAGCATCTCCATTTCGCGAACCCCTCTCCGCACATCCCGTGGGACCGACTGCCGGTTGAGGTGGTGAAGGAGACCATTCCCTGGGCGCGCAACGGCAGGCCGCGGATCGCGGGTGTGAGCTCATTCGGGTTCGCTGGGACGAACGCGCACGTCATCATCGAAGAAGCTCCCGAACTACCCGCTGCGCGACCGAATCCGGTCGCGCAGCCCGAACCGGATGTCGCCGCCGAAGCTCCTGAGCGGTTCAGCATCCTGCCGCTCTCCGCACGTACGCCCGCCGCGTTGACACAGCTCGCCGCGCAGTACCGCGACTGGATGCGCGCGCATCCGCAATCCAGCTTGGCCGACGTGTGCTTCACCGCCGGAGCCGGTCGAGCCCACCTGGAACACCGCGCCGCGCTCGTCGCGAATTCCAGAGAGTCGGCGATCGAACTGCTCGCCGCGCTGGCCGACGACCGCCCTGCGCCGGGTCTGGTCCGCGGGGAAACCCACGACACCCCGAAGACGGCGTGGCTGTTCACCGGTCAGGGCAGCCAGTACCCCGGCATGGCACGGGAACTGTTCGACGCCGAACCGGTGTTCGCCGAGACGTTGAACCGCTGCGCGGCCGTGGTCGCCGATGTTCTCGAAAAGCCGTTGCTGGACGTGATTTTCGATCTGGACGATGCGGATGCCGAGGAGACGCTGCGGCAAACCTCCTACGCGCAGCCCGCGTTGTTTGCGGTGGAGATGGGCTTGGCCCGCCTCTGGCAGTCGTGGGGCTTCGATCCGGACGTGGTGCTCGGCCACAGCGTCGGACAGTATTCGGCTGCCTGCGTGGCGGGCGTTTTCAGCCTCGAGGACGGCGCGCGGCTGATGGCCGAACGCGGCCGCCTCTTCGGCAGCCTGCCCGCCGGTGGCCGGATGGTCGCGGTGTTCTCGGCAGCCGAACGGGTCGAACGTCTCACCGACGAGTCCCCCGCGCTTTCGGTCGCCGCATACAACGGGGCCAACACCGTGCTGTCGGGCCCCGCGCCAGACCTGGAGAAGGCTGTCGCCAGACTCGTGGCCGACGGCGTCCGGTGCGACTGGCTGGACACCAGCCACGCGTTCCACTCGGCGCTGCTGGAGCCGATCCTCGACGAATTCGAGAAGTATGCCGAGCAGTTCACGTTCAACACGCCACAACGGATCCTCATCGACAACCGCACCGGTGTTGCACTCGGCAGGAGTGTGAAGCTCGATGGCGCCTACTGGCGCCGTCATGCCCGCCAACCGGTCGAGTTCGCGAAGAGCGTGCGCACCCTTTCCGATCTGAACTGCAAGGTGCTGATCGAAATCGGCCCACACCCGGTGCTCACCGCGGCCGCGTTGAGTGCATGGCCGGACCCGGGCACCACCCCGCGCGCGATCACCTCCATGCGCCGGAACACCGCCGATCACCGGCAGATCATCGAAGCCGTTGCCGACGCGTACGTCTCGGGTCACCTGCCCGAATTCGCCGCCTTCCGAGGACCGCACACGCGAAAGCTCGACCTGCCCACCTATCCGTTCGAGCGCCGCCAGTACTGGTTTTCCGACAACCGCCGTGACGATCGGGAGAGCGGCGGCGAGCGGCCGCCTGGGGCTGCACGCACCCACGCCGTCGGGCTGCTGGAGGACGGCCGCATCGAGGAGCTTGCGGCGCTCCTCGACGGCGGCGGCGATCAACAAACTCTGTCCGTACTGAGAAGACTTGCGGCGCAGCACAATCAGCAGCGCATGACCCAGTCCATCGCTGACCACCGCTATGAGTTTCGCTGGGAGAAGACCGCTGACGCACTCACCGGAGCGGATAGCGGCGGGGGCTCCGCGTGGATCGTCATCGGCGATGAGTCACCATCCCTGCAGCCGCTGGTCGAGGCGCTCATCGCGCGCGGTGAGCAGTATCGCTTCATCGGGTTGCCGACATCAGACGCCGACGAGGAACGACTCGCAAGCGCGCTGCGCACCGCGGCGGCGGACGGCGCGAGCCCGCGCATCGTGCACGTCGCGGCTGTCGACGTGGACCAGGACACCAAGACCGCACCCTCGATGCGGACGCTGCTCCGGATGCAGCACCGAATCCTCGGCGGGACGAGGCGACTCTTCCGCGCCGCCGGCGCCGCAGAGCTGAGCGTTCCCATCTGGGCGATCACCCGTCGGGCACAGCGAGTCACCGACACCGACACCGTATTGCCCGATCAGAGTTGCTTGTGGGGCTTCGGCCGCGCGGCGGCGCTCGAGCTTCCCCAGCTGTGGGGCGGTCTGGCCGACCTGTCCGCCGGTACGGCCGGCGAATGGTCCCGGCTCTTCCATGCGATTGCGGCACCGCGCGCCACGGCCATCAGGGAAGACCAGATCGCACTGCGCGACGGCGCGGTCTACGTTCCCCGACTGGTTCGTCGAGCCGACCAACCGACCGGCGCGCAGCTCGTACTGCGAGACGACGCAACGTATCTGGTGAGCGGCGGCCTTGGTTCCATCGGGCTGGAGGTCGCCGGATACCTGGCCGCGCACGGAGCCAAACACGTGGTGCTCACCAGCCGGCGCGCGCCAGACGACGCCGTACAGCAGCGCATCGACGCATTGAGCGCACAATACGACTGCGAACTCCGGGTTGTCGCCGCCGATGTCGCCGACGCGCACGACGTCGCACGCCTGCTGACCACGGTCCAGGCCGAACTGCCGCCACTTGCCGGCATCGTCCACGCGGCCGGTGAGGTCGGGACGACGCCGCTCAGCGATCTCGACGCCGAATCCCATCAAGCCGAAGTGGATCGCGTCTTCGCCGGAAAAGTCTGGGGCGCCTGGCATCTGAGCGAGGCAGCGGCCGACCTCAAGCTCGACTTCTTCATCAGCACCTCATCGATCGCCTCGGTCTGGGGTGGGTTCGGCCAGACCGCCTACAGTGCGGCGAACGCCTTCCTCGACGGGTTGGCCTGGCGGCTGCGCCAGCAGGGCATCCATGGGGTCAGTGTCAACTTCGGCCCCTGGTCGGCCGGTATGGCAGACGAGCAGGCCCGTACCCGCCTGGAGCAACGCGGAATTCGGACATTGGCGCCGGCCGATGCACTGGTGGGGCTGGCAGACGCCGTATCGGCCGCTGATGCTCCCGGCCCCGCCCAAGGAGTAGTGGCCCGCGTCGACTGGACGCGCTTCCTTCCGCTCTATCAGCAGGCGGGTCGACGCGCGTTCCTGTCAGAGCTGGAGCGCGAGTTGCCGGCCCCGCTGATGCAAACGTCGTCGACTGTGACGCCGGCTGGGAAGACCGAGCTGGTCGAGCGGCTCACCAATGCCCCGGTGCAGCAACGCAAGAGACTTCTCACCGACTACCTTCGCGCCGCGGTGGCCGAGGTGACGCGGGTCGATGACACGGATGTCCGCGAGGACGCCGGGTTCTTCGATCTCGGCATGGATTCGCTGATGGCCGTCGAATTGCGACGCCGCATCGAACAAGGAGTGGGCCGCGAGATTCCCATCACGCTGGTCATGGATCACCCCCGTATCTCCGACGTGGCCGACTACCTGCTCGGCGACGTGCTCGGGCTCAAGGAACAAACATCCGCCAAACGGCCGGCGTCGGCGGCCGCGACGCGCACCGACGAACCGATCGCCATCGTCGCGGTGTCGTGCCGTTTCCCCGGCGCGCCCAACCCGGAAGCCTTCTGGGAGGTGCTGTCGGGCGGTATCGATGCGATTCGGGAGGTTCCGGAAGATCGCTTCGACATCGATGAGTTCTACGATCCGGATCCCGAAACCGCAGGCAAGACGTACACCCGCTTCGGTGGATTCCTCGACGACATAGACGGATTCGACCCCGAGTTCTTCGGTATCTCACCACGCGAAGCCGTCTGGATCGAACCTCAGCAGCGGCTGATGCTCGAAACGGTCTGGGAGGGTCTGGAGCGTGCGGGGTATTCACCGGCGTCTTTGCGCGGCAGCCGAACCGGCATCTTCGCCGGGGTGGCCGCCAACGAGTACGCGCACCTGCTGTCGTCGGAGTCGATCGACAAGATCGAGCCGTACTTCATCACCGGCAATGCCCTCAATGCCATCTCCGGTCGGGTCGCGTTCGCGCTGGGATTCGAAGGGCCGGCGATGGCGGTCGACACCGCATGCAGCTCGGCCTTGGTGGCGGTCCACCAGGCCTGCCAGGCATTGCACTCCGGTGATTGCGACCTGGCTTTGGCAGGCGGCGTGAATGTCCTGTTGAGCCCGGTCACTGTCGTCGCGGCATCGCGCGCGCGGATGCTCTCCCCCGTCGGGCGATGCAAGACGTTCGACGCCTCGGCGGACGGCTATGTGCGCAGTGAGGGTTGCGGGATTCTCGTACTCAAGCGGCTCAGCGACGCGCAGCGCGACGGCGACCGTATCTGCGCGGTCATTCCCGGGAGCGCGGTCAACCAAGATGGCGCGTCCAGCGGTTTGACGGTCCCCAACGGTGGTGCACAGCAACGGCTTATCGGCGCGACGCTGGCTCGTGCCGGCTGGGCGGGCGGGGATGTCGACTACCTCGAAGCACACGGGACTGGCACCCCGCTGGGGGACCCGATCGAGGTTCAGGCGGCCGCGGCCGCCTACGGCGACGCACGTGACGCGGACCGGCCGCTGTTGATGGGATCGGTGAAGACCAACATCGGCCACACCGAATCCGCTTCTGGCGCAGCGGGCCTGATCAAGGTCGTGCTCTCGCTGCAGCATGAGGTGTTGCCACAGAGCCTGCACTTCGAGAACCCGTCCCCGCACATTCCGTGGGACTCCCTTCCGGTGCGGGTGCTGGACAAGGCGGTTCCGTGGCAACCCAACGGCAGGCCGCGCCGCGCAGGCGTGAGCTCGTTCGGATTCACCGGCACGAATGCCCACGTGCTGATCGAAGAGGCGCCGACCACGGCACGTCCGGACAACGAAGCGACTCCAGAGCCTGTAGAGCCCGACACCCACGTCCCTGTCGATGTACTCCCGCTGTCTGCGCGGTCGCCGGAAGCGCTCGTGGAGCTGGCCCGACGGTATGGCGCCTGGTTGGGGACCCACCCGGACGTCGACCTCGCCGCGGTGTGCCGAACCGCCGGCACGGGCCGTTCACACTTCGAGCACCGCGCTGCGCTAGTCGTGGATTCGATCGAGAGTGCGCGTCAAGGGCTTGCCGACCTGGCCGAAAACCGCACACGCCCCGGCGTCGTGCGGGGCGAGCACACACAACACCCGACAACTGCGTGGCTGTTCACCGGACAGGGCAGCCAGTATCCGGGGATGGCACGTGAGTTGTTCGATGCCGAGCCGGTTTTCGCCGAAACTGTGAAACGCTGCGCCGACGCGGTCGACGACATCTTGCCGCGCCCGCTGCTCGACGTGATGTTCGCGACCGATCGCGAGGTCGGAGAACGCCTGCGGCACACCTCGTTCGCGCAGCCGGCGCTGTTCGCCGTCGAGATGGGCCTGGCCCGGCTGTGGCAGTCGTGGGGCATCGAGCCAGACGTGGTGCTGGGACACAGCGTTGGCCAGTACGCAGCGGCGTGTGTGGCCGGTGTGTTCAGCCTCGAAGACGGCGCTCGCCTCATCGCCGAGCGCGGTCGGTTGTTCGGCAGCCTTCCCGACGGCGGGCGCATGGTCGCGGTCTTCAGCGACCCCAAGCATGTCGAGGCGATCGCGGGCGAGTTCCCACGCGTGTCGGTCGGCGCCTACAACGGGCCGAACACCGTGCTCTCGGGCCCAGGCGACGATGTGGAGCGAGCAGTCGCCAAGTTCGAGGACGAGGGAATCCGCTGCACGTGGCTGCAAACCAGCCATGCCTTCCACTCGGAATTGCTGGACCCCGTGCTCGACGAATTCGAGTCGTTCGCAGCGCAGGTTCAGTTCACTGCCCCGACGTTGCCGCTCGTCTGCAACCGCACCGGAGCGGTACTCACGGCCCAGAACCCGATCGACGCTCAGTACTGGCGGCGCCATTCCCGGCAGCCGGTGCAGTTCGCCGAGAGTGTGCGCACTGTGGCGGCACTCGGCTGTTCGGTGTTGATGGAGATCGGACCGCAACCAGTGCTGACCGGGGCAGCCGTTCAGGTCTGGCCCGAGCACTTGCCCGCGCCGCGCGCGATCGTCTCGTTGCGCAAGGGCATCGACGACCGGCGCCAGATCGTCGAGGCACTGGCCGCGGCCTATGTCGGCGGACACCGACCGAATTTCGCGGCGCTGCATCGCCATCCCCGGCACCGGGTGGAGTTGCCCACCTATCCGTTCCAGCGCCGCCGCTTCTGGCCAAAGACGGCCGCCATCACGATCGACGGCCCCGCTGGATCGGGCATCCTCGGCAGCGGCAAGGATCTGGCATCCGGCGACTCGGTCTACACCAGCAGGCTGTCGGTCAAGTCTCAGCCGTGGCTGTCCGACCATGTCATCTACGGGACCGTCGTCGTACCCGGCGCAACATATGCGGCCATGGCGCTGGCCGCGGTCGGCACCCCGGCGCACGCAAAGGATGTGTTCTTCTACGAGCCGATCATCCTGCCCGAGAAAGCTTCTCGCGAAGTGCAACTGACACTGCATCCAGTGCAGGACGGTGAGTGGAAATTCCAGGTGCACAGCCGGGCGTACGGTGAACGCGGCGCTGATTGGTCGCTGAATGCCGAAGGCACGGTCGCGAGCGGCATC
The DNA here is from genome assembly GCF_054919535.1 of Mycobacterium venezuelense. NCBI lineage: Bacteria > Bacillati > Actinomycetota > Actinomycetes > Mycobacteriales > Mycobacteriaceae > Mycobacterium > Mycobacterium venezuelense. The sequence continues at coordinate 4,891 of NZ_JBONDW010000015.1, read as the reverse complement.
GCAGACGGCACCGACGAGGCGGCTGTCGAGGATGCGGAGCCCGTCGACGAAGCAACCGAGCGCATGAACCGCATGCGTCCACAGGAACTGTTCGAGACCTTCGCCGACTTGGAATTGTCTTGGGGCCCAACCTGGTCCGGTTCTCTGAAGTCACTGTGGCTCGGTGACGGCGAGGCGATCGGCGACATCCTCGTCGGTGAAGAACTGGCCGAGCAACTGGGATCTGAACCGATGCACCCGGTGCTGATGGACCTGTGCACCGGAGTCGCCTTTCCCGCATTCCCGGCGCTTCTCGCGGCCGAACAGGGCGTCAACGACCTGTTCCTGCCCCTGCGGTATGGGCAGGTGACGTTGAAGGAGAAGATGCCTCGGCGGTTCTACTGCCGTGCGAGATGGCACCAGAGCGCCCTCGACAGCGAAACGCAGGTCTTCGATCTCGACTACCTCGATCGGGACGGTCGTCGCCTGGGCGGCGTTCGCGAGTTCACGGTCAAGCGCGCACCGCGCGAGGCGCTGCTGCGCGGCCTCGGCGGCGATGCCACCCGCCTGCTCTACACCCTTGGCTGGCATGAGGTCCCGCCGCCGCCGACCGATGAGGCCGGTACGGCAAGCGGTACTTGGCTGATCGCCGGATTCGACGACCTTGCGGCGAAAGTGCCGGGTTGCATCCCGTTCGATCGGAACACCGGTCAGCAGTTGAGCGAGGTGCTGGCCGGGGCGCAGGAGCGCGGTCTGCCCTTCTCCGGTGTCGTCTGGCGCGCCGCCGCTCCTGGCGCAGGCGAGTCCACCGCTGACGCCGAAGCACGACTGGAGGCCGAGATCGCCAACCTTCTCGGCGCGGTGCACACCGTGCAAGGCGATTTGAGACTCCCCAACGGTCTGTGGATCGTCACCGAACGGGCTGTGGCCACCGAGTCCGGTGAGCCGGTCGACCCGGTGCAGGCGTCGCTGTGGGGATTCGGGCGCACCACGATCAACGAGGAACCGGCGCTGCGGACCAAGCTCGTCGATTGCGACGGGTCACCAGAGGCCGTGCAGGTGGTTGCCAATCTGCTGGCGACGCCGGTGGAGGAACCGGAAATCGCGGTGCGGCAGGGAAAGCTGTTGGCTTCCCGGTTGCTGCCGTGGGCACGCAGCGGCAACCTCACGGTGCCGCGCGGCAGCGACTACGTGCTGGCGCCCACCGAACGCGGCGCGATCGACAACCTCCGGATCACCGAGAAGGACGTGTCGCCGCCGGACGACGGCTATGTGCAGGTGCGAGTGGAAGCGGCCGGGCTGAACTTCCGCGACGTACTCAACGTCCTGGGTCTCTATCCGGGCGACCCGGGCCCGATCGGTGGCGACTTCGCCGGTGTCGTAACGCAATTGGGTGACGGCGTGAGCGGACTCGAGGTCGGGCAGCGTGTCTACGGCTCCATGCAAGGTGCGTTCGCCAGCCGGTTCAACGTGCCTGCCCAATTCGTGGCACCGATCCCGGATGGGGTCAGTGCAGTGGAAGCCGCGACGATTCCTGCCGCGGCGTTGACGGTCCGGCTCGCGTTCGACTGGGCGCGACTGAAGCCGGGCGACAAGGTGCTCATCCACGCTGCCAGCGGTGGTGTGGGTCTGGCAGCCATCCAGATGGCTCAGCAGTGCGGTGCGACGGTGTTCGCCACGGCCAGCACCTTCAAACGCCCTACCCTGCGCAAGCTGGGTGTGAAGCACGTCTACGACTCGCGGACAACGGACTTCGCGGACCAGATCTTGGCGGACACCGACGGCGCCGGCGTGGACGTGGTGCTCAACAGCCTGACGAGCGAGGGCTTCATCGAGGCGACCCTGCGGGCGACCGCTCAGAACGGCCGCTTCGCCGAGATCGCCAAACGCGACATCTGGTCGCCCGAACAGATGACCGAGGCGCGACCCGACATCGCCTACGAGATCGTCGCGTTGGACACGGTGATGTTCACCGAGCCAGACCGTATTCGCGACCTGCTCACCCAGGTGTCGCAGGGACTTGCCAGCAGCTACTGGAAGCCGCTGCCCGCCGAGATCTACCCGCTCGCCGAGGCGAGGACCGCGTTCCGCCGCATGCAGCAGGCGCGCCACATCGGGAAGATCGTGGTGCAGATCCCGAATCCACTGCAGCCCAGGCCCGATCGCAGTTATCTGATCACCGGCGGACTCGGTGCGATCGGTCTGCACACCGCGTCGTATCTGGCTCAACTCGGCGCCGGGGACATCGTGCTGACCAGCCGGCGCGCTCCGGACGCCGATGCTCATCAGGTGATCGAGGAGATCACCGACCGCTACAAGACTCGCATCCACGTCTTCACCGCCGATGTCGGCGAGGAATCCGCGGTTGTCGGGCTGTTGGAGCGGGTCCGCGCGGAGTTGCCGCCGCTCGCCGGCATCGTGCATCTGGCCGGTGTGCTCGACGATGCGCTGTTGGGCCAGCAGAACCTCGAGCGCTTCCGGAAGACGTTGGCGCCAAAGTCATTCGGAGCATTGCACCTCGACCGTTCGACGAAGGACGACGACCTGGACTTCTTCATCGTGTCCTCGTCGGTGTCGAGCCTGTTCGGTTCGCCCGGTCAGTCCAACTACGCGACGGCCAACGCACTGCTCGACGGCCTCATCGCGCAGCGAAGGGCGCAGGGTCTGCCCGCCACCGGAATCAACTTCGGTCCGTGGGCGCGGGGCGGCATGGCCTCGTCGGAGGCCGCGACCGCCAATATCAGTGCCCAAGGCCTGATTCCGTTGGAACCGTCGGCTGCGTTGAGTGCGCTCGCCGAGGTCATCGCAAACGGAACCGGCCAGGCCACGGTCATCAAGGCGAACTGGCAACGTGCCGCGAAGGTGCTGGGCAGTCAGCGTCCGCCGATCCTCGACCTGGTGTTGCCGAGCGCCGTCGGTGAGGTGGTGGGTGACAGCGAGGTTCTCAAGCAGCTGCTCGAGATCCCCGTACCGCAGCGTGCCGGGTTCGTGACCGAGTTCCTGCAGAAGGAGGTGCAGAACTTCCTGCGGCTCGCCTCACCGCCGGCCGCGACCAGCCGCTTCCTGGATCTCGGCACCGACTCGCTGATGGCGATCGAACTCCGCAACCGGCTGCACACTCAGTTCGGCGGCAAGTTCACGCTCAACGCGACGGCAGTGTTCGACTATCCGACGATCGGCGGGCTCGCCGAGTATCTCGTGAGTCAGCTGCCCGATGCCGAGGACTAACCCGTCGAGTGGCCAGTTGTGACACGCCTTTTCGCGTTTCGCGTGTGATAACTGGCCACTCGGCATTTTTGGGCGAGCAATGTCAGGCCCAGCGCGTCGCTTCCACCTCGGCCGGCAGCGGCGGATGCAGCGGCACGTCGAGCCCGTCGTAGATGCCGGGCTTCTGGGTGGCGAGCCAGTCGATCGCGCCGAGCAACCGGTTGGCCGCGGTGGTGTTACCGCCGTCGGCCCGGGTGCCGCCCGGCACGTCGGCGCGCACCACGATGCTCAATTGCGGGTCGCCGTCGATGATCACCCGATGGTCGCCGACGCCCTGGTCGGGTTGCGGCCAGTCCGGTGCGCAGGCCGGGTCGATGCGGGTGATGTGGTCGACGACGACTCGTTCGATGCCCTGCGACCAGCCGATCACCTGCACGCGGAATGCGCCCTGCGTGCCCTTCTCGAAGGGGCCGAGCACGGTGTCGACGGCCTCGTCGAGCGGCAGCCGCTCGACCTTCTCGGTGATGTCGTCGATCTCCATACCCAGGCCGCGGCCGATCAGCCGCACATTGCCGCCCCACACCATGGTCGGGATCGACGGCAACAGCATCATCGGGACGTCGTCCATCGAACCGCCGAACCCGCACAGCACCCGGACGGCGTGCGGTTGGTTGTACGTCGAGTAGTCGAAGATCTCCTGGCACCGAATGGATCGGATGCGAGTGCACAAGCCGGCCGCCGTAACGGCCAGGGCGTCGTTGGCCCAGCCGGGGTCGACGCCGCTGACCAAGAGGGCGGCGTTGCCTGCCGCGGCGGCGTCGGTGAGCCGCTCGACCCACTCGGGCGGCGCGGACGCCGGGTCGTAGAGCGAGTACAGCGACGGCGTCACCACATGTTTGCCAGAACGTAGGCAACGCTCAATTTCCGCGATCGCCTCATCGGGCCGGATATCACCGGAGGACATGTAAGCCACCGCATCGCATTCGGCCAGCGCGGCGTCGATGTCATCGGTGGCCGTGACGCCGGTGTCTTGATCGAGCCTGGCAAACGTCGCTGCGTCGCGACCCACTTTGTCCTGCGACGAGGTGATGACGGCGGCCAGTTCAAGCCCGGGAAATGCGACCGTCGACCGGATCGCAGTTGCCCCCATGTTGCCTGTGCCCCACACCGCGATCCGACGCATCCGCTCACCCTAGCGGGCAGTTTCGTGACGATCCTCACAATCGCGCGAAACCGCAGTTCAGCGCGCTTTCGCGAGCCTGGTACGAACCTCGATCAACCACTGGGTTGGTTAGGTCCGGGAAATTGCTCGCGCCCGCTTTGCGTTGAAGTTACTGGACGGTATAGTTAGCCGCAGTTACTGGTGGGTAACTTATCCGGAGTACCCAACCTCAAGTGGCATTCTCACCGAGGAGGAATAGTGAGCCACTACAAGAGCAATGTCCGTGACCAGGCCTTTAACTTGTTCGACGTTTTCGGCGTGGACAAGGCCTTCGGTAGCGGCGATTACAGCGATCTGGACGCCGACACGGCCCGCGAGATGCTCAACGAGATGGCTCGCCTGGCCGAGGGTCCGATCGCCGATTCGTTCGCCGAGGGCGACCGCAATCCGCCGGTGTTCGATCCCGATGCCCACACCGTCACGCTGCCCGAGGCGTTCAAGAAGTCGGTGCGTGCGGTGCAGGAAGCCGGCTGGGACCGAGTG